>JBAULD010000132.1:0-8795 GCA_049578005.1 Polyangiaceae bacterium | reverse complement strand
CCCTGAGGAAGTCATGCAAATCCGGATCGGTTACCAGCTGAGCTACGAGTGTCCCCAGCCAACCCCTATGATCCTGACGCTGAACGTTCATTTCAGCCGCGTTTCAGACCTGGTCATCCCCGACTATCTCCGCACCGACCCGCCACTGCCGATTCACGCGTATCGCGATCCGTTCGGCAACTGGTGTAGCCGCCTCGTCGCGCCGACCGGCCAAACGCGCATCTTCACCGACGCGTTGATCAACGACACCGGAACCCTGGACGTAGTCGCCCGGGCAGTCCAAACTCCCGTCGAGGCTCTTCCGGAGGAGACTCTTCTCTTTCTCCTGGGAAGCAGGTACTGCGAAACGGATCGGTTGTCGGTCATCGCCTGGCAGCTTTTCGGAAGCGCGCCGGCCGGAAGCGGCCACGTGCAAGCGATTTGCGATTTCGTGCACAACCACATCGCTTTTGGTTACGCGTACGCTCGGCCGACGAAGACTGCCTGGGAGGTTTACGAAGAGAGAGCCGGCGTTTGCCGCGACTTCGCCCACTTGGCCATCGCCTTTTGCCGGTGCATGAACATTCCGGCACGGTATTGCACGGGGTATTTGGGGGATATCGGAATCCCGCGCGGGGACGCACCGATGGATTTTTCGGGATGGTTCGAGGCCTATCTAGAGGGCTCTTGGTACACTTTCGATGCGCGGCACAATAGGCCGCGCATCGGGAGAGTCTTGATAGCGCGCGGCCGAGACGCCGCAGACGTAGCCATCAGCACCACGTTCGGCCCCAATACCCCGATCGAGTTCAAAGTGTGGGCAGAGCAAGTCGTCGCGGCGTGATGCGCTACGGTCTTCGAGTATTGTGCACACGGTCGAGCGCTATGGGCATTTCGGATCCGCGAATTACAGCCGAGACAGGAGCTCTGCTTTCTTGGACCTGAACTCATCGTCCGACAGTATGCCCTTCTGATGCAATTGCCCCAGACGTTCGAGAGCCCCCAAGATCTCCTCATGAGACTGTGGAGCGCGGGTCGCCGCAGAATAGGTGCCAGGTGCGGCTTTTGTTGCCCGAGGTTCAGGCTGGTGGGTCGCGACTTGCGTCTGCGCCTCCCGCGCGGGTTGCTGAGGGGCGGGGGACGGAGCGACTGGCAAGCTTTCGACCGTAAAGGTCCCGTATTGACTGGAAAATGAGAGAGAGCCAAGAGAGCCACCCTGCTGCTGCTGCACCCCGCCAATCCGATGGTCCAACGTGTCGTACACGGTGACTTGCCCATTGCGGTCGATGGCGAGCCGTTGGCAATGCGGAAAGTACGCGTACCGCGCGTCGTTCTGCCCGCCGCTCGAGGCGGGGTTGCCCAGTTGGGCGGGCCACCACGCGCCGGCAGACCCGATCCAACCATCCGGACCTTCCCTCGCAGGAAGTGGAACGAAGATCTGCTGAGAGTTCAACAGCGCGGACAACTCCGCGCACAGCCCGCTGACGATGCCCTGCAGACGACCGTTGAACATGTCGCCGACCATCGTCATGCCGCCCTGCATCCACTGCCCGCCGCCGCCGAGCTCCGAGATCCAGAATTGCGCCATCGTCCCGCCACCCGCCGAAACTGCAGCGAGAAGCGCCCCCACGGCATCTCGGCTAACACCGTAGCGCTGCGCCAAGTTTTGCAATTCGCGTTCGCCCGCAGGCGTCAGTTCTTGCATGGAAAGCCTCGTCGTAAGCGGTCTAGTGCTCGTCTGCCCCTCGTACGCTAGCTTCCGCTGGAAAGCCAAGCCTCAAAGTACGGGCGGCCCCCCAGGGCAATGAGCGACTGAACGTAAACCCATCTACCGATCCCCCCAAATGGTCGCGTCCGCGGATCCTCTAGGCAAGCTCGTCGCCCTCAGCAGTCATTTGGTTCACGTCCGAGACGTTGAGCTGCACTGGGCCGAGCTCGGCAGCGGACGTCCGCTCATTCTGCTCCACGGGCTCTGCGACTCGCATCGTAGCTGGTTTACGGTAGCCCCCGCGCTCGCGCGCTCGCGCCGAGTCCTGATGCTTGACCTCGGCGGTTTTGGTGAGTCGTCGCGTCCCGACGCGAGCTACGCGCTCGACTGGCACGCGAATATCGTCGCTGCATGGCTCGACACGGTAGGCCTCGCCGAGGTCGACCTCGTAGGCCATTCTTTCGGGGGCGGCGTTGCGCTCTGGATGTTGCTGCACCATCGGAACCGAATTCGACGCCTCGGCCTCGAATCGACCGGTGGCCTTGGTCGTGAGGTGGGGCCGGCACTGCGGTGGGCCTCATTTCCGTTTTTCGTAGAGCGGTTCGGGCAACGCTTCATGTCGTTCGGCACGACCCGCGCGCTCAACGCCGCCGGCGGCGCGTTCTCGGACGAGGAGATCGCAATTCTCGCGCGCTTTAATGCAACATCCGGCACTGCGCGTGCCTTTTCGCGTAGCGTTCGCGACGTCATCAACGGCTCGGGGCAGTACCGGAATTTCCTCGACCGCGCCCACGAGCTTGTCTCGTTGCCGCCAATCGCGATCTTCTGGGGCGAGGCCGACCCACTAATTCCTGTCGCGCACGGGATCGAAGCGGCGTCTCTCATCGAGGGCGCCGCGCTGACACGCTTCCCGGGGGTGGGTCACTTCCCGCACCGACAAGTTCCCGGTCGATTCGTGGCGGCTCTGGAAGCGTTTCTCGACGACCCGCACATTGCCAACGCGCGACTTCGCGACGTCGGACGCGAAGGCCTTGTGCGGCAGCGCCGATTCCAGAGCTCGGGTCAATTGGTGCCAACGACCGCAGACTCTTCCAACCTGACCGTGGAGTGACTGCGACCTCGCTGCGCTGCCTCGCGCTCTAAGCGCTCGGCGAGCACGCCGCTCAGTCCCGGGCGCGGAAATGGCCGCGTCACTTCGCGCTCGCTATCGCAACCGTGGCTGTCCGCCCACCGCGTGAACCACGAAGACGAGGATGAACGCGCCCGCGACCGATCACACGATGGGATGATGCCCAGCGATGCTCACGAGCCCGAGCTCGGGTAGTGCATCGTTCGCGGTCGCCGGCAGAGCGGTCAGCATGGCGGGCCACGTCGTTCATCGACAGAAAGGCCCTTTACCCGCCGTGCGGCATCGAGGGCGGGGGGTCCCAGCCAAGACTCCGAGATGGACCATCGACCAGTCGACTTTGGCCAATCTGGTCCATTCGGCCCGAGCGCGCACTGGGGTGGCTTTTTGCCATCGGACAGCAAACTCAGCGGAGGCGCGTGAGCCGGAGGCCACCCGGAACGACCAGCCCCAGCGCTTCGGGGCAATGTCCCGAAACAGCGACCGCGCTTTGCGGCGTGCGTGATCATGCCGCGAAAAGGCCACGCTCAGCGTGTTGGTTCGTGAGGTATCGGGAGGACACTGGCTTCCAAGCAAGGGCTTGCAACTCGTGCGCTGACGGTTCGCTCCAGGGAGTCGCATTGGCCAGAGACTCGATGCACTGCACGAGCTGCCCCATAGAGAACGGCTTGTGGAGAAATGCATTGCCGCCGGCATCTTCCGCGTAGGCTATGTCCTGCGGACTCGCGTATTCGCTCGTCATAAGGATTGGCAGCCTGGCGCACCCCAACACACCGCGTATGTACTCGCAGAGGTCGTAGCCGGACTTGGTAGGGAGTCCGATGTCGATACATACGACATGAGGCTCGCGTTCGGCCAGGTGGCGGATCGCGCCTTCGTAGTGACCTGCGGTCAAAACGCAAAAGTCCATATGCGCAAGCTGCGCGCTCATGGCTCTTTGCAACCGCGGGTCGTCCTCAACGATGAGCGCCGTGCGCTTCGCGGAGTTCCCCCACAGATTCCCAGAATGCATATCGATGGGCATGCGAGACTCACAATACAAATGTCGCGCCACTAGCGAGCGGCCTAGCCGACGGGGATACGCGTCGCGCAGGCGTGGCGCCGAATCGCACAAATTGCGCCTCACACTGGCGGATAACTAGGACCTTTGCAGGGGCACGGCGCGTGCAGCACTGGGGTTACGACATTTCAAGGGAGAAAGTCTATGCTGATGGTCGTTCTCATTGTGGTTTTGCTGTTTGCCCTTGGCGGCGGGGGCTGGGCGCACTCTCGCTACGGATATGTCGGGTGGTCGCCGGCCGGACTTATTCTCCTCGTGCTGGCGGTTCTATGGTTTACCGGAAACCTGCACAGCTGCTCGCCATAGTCAGCGCGCACCGATCGTAGAGCTCAGCATGCTCCCAGAAGAAGGCCCAAACGCCGAGGGCGCCCGCCGCGCGTCCCAGCGGTCGCGAAGGCTGTCGCAATGGAAGAATCGCGCCCCGTTCAGTCGCAGAAGGGCCCGTTTCGGTGGGTCCGGTCCAGGCCGAGTCTGGAAAGCCTCCGGATACTAGGACTACTGCGGAGACCCCGCCTTCGCGCCGACGGCATGCTCCGCGACAGTGCTTCCGCCAGCCATTGCGCTCAAGAGAACGAGCGAGCGAGTTTGCGACGGCCGACGTCTTCGCGTGCCCGTGAACCGGGATGGGCGGTGTCAGGTCGGCGGAGCAGGCCAGAAATGCGCCCGCATTCGCGTGGCGATCCGTGGACCCAGCTCGACTGCGCGGTCGACGGCGTCGCTGGAGGGCTGCGAGGCGTCAGGCACACCTCAGGTGTTCCACGAAGCAAGTGCAAACGCTACGACCGTATCGCCCCGCCGCGGAATGCGTCCGGACAAACGAGGAGGGCAAGCGCGAAGACATCCGGCGGCTGCCCGGTCGCGTCATGCTCGCCTTGGCGTCCGGCGCCGAGCAGACACGGTTTGCAATCGAGTGCGCGCACGCGGCGCAGGGCATCGAAGAGGCGTTTTAAGAAACTAGGGCGTACGGCTGAGGTTTCCATCCGCGGTGCCGCGTGAGCACGGGTGCTTTTATGGAAAACAAAACGGGCACGAAGCCGAAAACAGCGAAACAGACAACGCATGCCTGTACGGCCACCGCACCGGCCCGCGACCCGACCCGGTGCCCCACAGTGGCGAAGACCCGTGCAAAAGCGAAACGTCGGTTTGGCAATGTGCAACGAGACTCCGCGGCGCGCGGGTGGGTGCGGCGGCGACCGCGCCGAGGCGACGTGCCGGTGGCTACACTGCCTAGCCACGTTCCTTTAGCGCATCTCACTTGCGACTCTCCAACGGACCGACTGCTACCTCCTCTCGGGCGCGAGGCGACGTGGTCTGGCGGGCACTCGCCGTCTTGGTCGACGGCTCATCGTAAGGATTTGTGGCTGGCGCGGGCCCGGGATTGGGCTCGATTCGAACAGCCGTGATAGCGCTTGGGGGAGCGACAAAGATCGGCCGCACCGCCACACTCGGAGGGCGTTTCGCCTCAAACGCTCCGGAGACCGTTCCAGCATCCAGGGACGTGACAGCCATCGAGCTCTTCGTCGCAATTGGAATTGGTGCGAGGATCGCGGTCTCCGTCGATGGTGCGGCCGCAATGGCCTCGGCGATCGCGCTCCACTGCGGCCTATCAGACTGGGCCGCACCGCCGGTCATTCTCCTGCTCGAGCTTTGCGAGTCCCCGGCGTGCACCGAGGAGTACATCAAGAAAAGCGCCCCCAAGCCTAGCCCGGTCAGCGTCAACAAGGATCGGACCACAATTCTCGCGGATGCCTCTCCCGCGGGCAATGAATCGCGCGCTTCGGCAAAATCGTCTACGGGCTGCGCCGGCGGCGGTGGCGGGACAAACCAACGCTGCTGGGGCGTCTGATTCATCATGTGCTTGCCGATCTCGCGGCGAGAACTGGGCCATCCAGGCCCATGATCGCCTTCGGAGTCCCGGCCAGTTTGTTGCGATTCCCACGCTCCGTGGCTTACGTCATGATGATCGCCTCCGGCATGGCGCGTTTAGGATCCGGACTTTGGCGCCTCTATGAAGGGACACATTGAATTCTCCTCCCTCGTGGGCGTAAAAGCCTTGGCGTATTGGTCAAGGCCCAAAGGAGGTAGACCATGCGTGGTTTCAAAGTGGAAAGCTTGGCAGCGGTGCTCCTTGTCAGTGCAGGCGCCTTCGCCGGAGCGTGCGGAGGAGAGAACGCAACGAACAGCCCGGCTGTCACACCCAGCGCATCCGCTGCGCCGCCGCCCGCGTCCTCCGCGGCGACGAGCGCGCCTCCACCTTCCGCGAGCGCACCCGCGCCCGCAGAGAGCGCGGCTTCGGCCCCGGCGACTGCTTCTCCCGAAGACGAAGAAGTCTCGGCGGACCTGAGCGAATACCACGGCCACCATCACCACGGCGGCGTGATGATGTTCATCGCAATGAGCCTCGACTCGCTCGGGGTCGCCCCCGACCAAGCCGCGAAGATCGAGAAGATCCAGAGCGACCTCTTCGCCAAAATGGAGCCCGCGCACGCGGCGGAGCAGAAAGTGCTCACTATCCTGGCCGACGGGGTCGCCGCGGGGAAGATCGACGATGCGAAGGTCAAGGGGGCTATCGATGCGGTGAAGACGGCATCCCTCGGCGTGCAAGACGCCGCCGTCCAATCACTGAATGAGCTGCACGCGGCGCTCACTCCAGAACAGCGGGCCGCGCTCGCGGACAAGGTCGAGGCGCACTGGGAGGTCTGGAAGAACTCAAACAACCAGGAAGAGGCGGTGGGGGACGAGGCCCACCCCGGGCACCTGGACTTGGTCGCCAAGGATCTTAACCTCACGCCCAACCAAGTGACTCAGGTCCGCGCGACCTTCAGCGAGACGGTGAAGAAACACCCCCTCAAGTTCGACGCGAGCCAGGTAGAGACTCACATCCAGGAGTTCGGCACGGCCTTCCGGTCGGACAAGTTCGACGCCAAGGCGCTCAAACACGGGCCTTTCGCCCACGAGCACCTCGCGGTCTGGGGCGCCTGGCGCATGGCTCACTTCTACGAAGCGGTCGGGCCGGCCCTAACGCCTGAACAACGAGCCAAACTGTCTACCGAGATGAAGGAGCACGCTGCGGCGAAGAGCGGCATCTTCGACGGCGACAAGCATGAACGGTGAGCGCACCCGGGGCTCGGCGCTCTTCCACCCATCGCGGGGCGGCTACCGGCGATGGTAGCCGCCGTGATAGCCGGCGGGGTAGTGGTAGCGCGGGTGATACACGCCTCCTGGCCAGACCCGGAAGCGGTAGTCGTGCAAATAGGCAGGCTCTCCGCCTCGGTACCAGGCCCAGTGGTGCCCGTCCCTGTAGTACCAGCGGTCGCGGAACCAGTAGTGAGGGATGCCGTTGTAGTAAACGGGCTCGGCCGTGGCGATGTAGGCGGCGTCCGGGTACACGACGACTTCTTGCGCAGACGCCGCTGCGGACGCCAGGCCAAGGCCGGCGGTGACTCCGAGCGTCGCGAGCAGGGCCAGGCGGCTAACGAATGGCCGGTTCATGAATGGGTGTCCCCTTCTTGTGAGGGCCGGGATTGTGTGCCGCAAGAGGAGCCGAGCGCAAGCGACGACGCGTTTGAGCGATCCAACAAGGCGCAACCGGCATCGGATTGAAGGTCGGGTTGTCGGGACTGCACGAGTCAGCGATCGGAGTTCCACGACCGTTCGGGTCGGCAATACCGCTCCGCGTGCTCTCGCCGCGCGATATCGACGAGGCGCGACAGGCGCTCGGTGCCAAGCCCCTTGTTCTCAGAGCGGTCCGTCACGAGCAGAGCGAACTCGGCCTCCCGGCCCGTTACGTCGGCGCCGAAAGACCATGCACCGGACGCGATGCAGAGTCCGTGTGCTCACGTTCCCGCATTTCCCGACGGACTCAGGACTCGAGGGCGAAGCTTACGCCGGTGACACGCGGGCGAATGCACCGAGGCGGTACTGAAGGCGGCCGGTGAGCACGTCGTCATCAGCATTGGACAAGGAAAGGGTCCGCGAAGAGCAGCGGTCTCGGGAGGAAGATGACCGATCCTTTAGCGCGCGGCGAAAAGAGCGTGCAACAGCTCAAGCGCGAGTGCGGCCACTTCGCGTTCCCGCGCGTCCGCGTGAGCACGCGCGGGTCGAAGCCGCTCGAGTGAGCGAGGCAAGCATCGCGGCGCCCCCGCCCATCGAGATGGTTCGCACCGACCACTCGCTACCAACCTGAAGAGGTTCGCTCACTCACGCGGGCCGTCTCAAACACATCTCGACGAGCGAAAGTTGGCAACACTCTTCCCTCTCGGGCCGAGGCGCGGACGCGGGGCGGAGGGCCCCCAATTTTCGGATCGCTGTTGGATTCAATAACGGCTGCTCGCGCGCGACCACGGCCGAGGCGAGAGCCCTAATCGATCCGAAAGTCCGCGGCTTCTCCTCAAATGTCCGTGCATTTTTGTCGGTCGCCCCGAGCCATCGCACCGCCGCATGTCGATTTTGCGAAGCACCTTGCGTGCGCTGATCGATGAACGGAGGTGACGTCGCTCGCACAACCGACCGGTTCAAGCGACGCGGCGAGCACCGGGGACGAACGTCCGTCTCGCCGCGCGCGCCGCGAGACCTCGCACAGCGGAAGGAGCGTCATGAGAAGTGAGCGAGTCAGGCTTCAGCCCTACGTCGACTTGCCTTTGGCCAAGCAGCTCGCCGCCTACAGCGCGGCGATGGGCACGCCGACGAGCTTCGTCGTGCAAGCCGCCCTTCGCCAATATCTCGATCGCACTGACGGCAAGACGCTCCTCCTGGGACAGCTCGCCCGGCTCCGTCGGGCGTGCGACCGCACCCAGCGCGACCTCGAGATCCACATGGAGGCGTTCGCCATCTACGTGAAGCTCTGGTTTGCGCACACTCCGTGCCTCCCCGACAAGGCGAAGGACTCCGCTCGTAGAACGGCCGAGAGCCGCTTCGCGCAA
>JBAULD010000131.1:0-2169 GCA_049578005.1 Polyangiaceae bacterium | reverse complement strand
CCGAAGCGCGCCGCCGCGGCTGCCGCGCCGCACGCGAGAAGACAGGCCCACGACGGCAGCAGGCCTCGCGTCGCGCGCAGCACGACTCCCCGAAGAAGAAGCTCGTCGCGCACGGCTGCGAGAACAGCTGTGCACAGCCCTATGCCCAGAAGTCCGATGCTCGAGCCAAGGGACGCCGCCGACGCGAAGGACGCTCCACGCGTCGCCAGGGCCGATCCGACGACGAGAATCGCCGCTGCGGCGCCCAAGGCCGCTCCTTGCGAGGCCCGCCGGGCGATCCCGGTCCACTCCGCAATGGGCGCGAGAGGGTCACTCCACGCGATTCCGAGCCGTCCGGCGCCCCATTCGGCCATCACCGCTTGCAAGAGCGACGACCCGAGCGGCTTGCGATCCAGCACCGCGCTGGCGACCTGCACCCCGCCCCAGAGGGCGAGCCCCCAACCGACGACCTGCCCTGCGCCGGCGATCGTCGACGGGGCCGTGGGATCCCGGTCGGTCGGGCGACTACGCGTCGTTTCCTCCATCGTGCTCACGCCAGCGTGACGAGTCTCGCGTTCGCTTCGACCGCCGCTCCGGCGAGGACGTGGACGTCGACGACGGTTCCGGCGGCTCGGGCCCGCACCTCGTTCTCCATTTTCATGGCTTCGAGCACGACGAGCCCCTGGCCCGCCTGCACCGGCTCGCCCTTGGCGACGAGCACTTTGACCACCCGTCCGGGCATGGGGCTCCTCACCACGTTCTCGCCGCGCCCCGCGTCCGCCTTTCGCGAGCGTTCCGCACTTGCGGTTCGCTCGCTCTCGACGCGGGCCACCAGCCGACTTCCGCTCGCGACGACGCGAAGCTCGGGCAGGTTTCCTTCGGTGGTCAAGTCGACGACGTGCCCGCCCACGCGCACGCTGAGCTGCGTTCCGACCGCGGCGACGTCGACGTCGACGGGACGGCCGTCGACGTGTGCCCGGATCGAGCCGTCGGGGAGTTCGACGATGTCGACCGCGTGTTTTTCGGTGGAGAGGCTGACGGAGTAGCGCACGGCGGCGTTACCGTACTCCAAAGCGGCGCCCGTCACGCCGCTTCGTCGCTGCTCTTGGCGAGGGCGGCCAGGAGCTTCGCGAGGGCTTCCCGGACCTCCGACGCGAGCTTGGGGGAGACGGCCTGCGTTTCCGAAAGCAGCTCGTGCAGCCGCTTGGCGACGTTCTTCAGCCCGGCGACGTCGCGCTCCTGGCGCTTCGACGCGTCGATCGGGAAAACGACGTCGCCGTAGGCGCGCGAGAGGCTCGACGCCGGCGCGGCTTCGTCGAGGACGCGGCGGCGGATCGCGTCGACGGTATCGCGCGGCGCGTCGGTGCTCGCCTCCGCGCGTCGCAGAAAGTCCACGGACTGGTAGCTCGGGATGGGCTCCTCGAGCGCGTCGCGGGAGAGAACGGCCGGAGCGCGCCGCTTCAAGAACGAGTACGAGCCCGTGAGCTTGTCGACGGTCTCCTGCCTCAGCTTGAGTTCGCCCTTCGCGTACGCCTCGAAGGAATCGAAGCCCCACTCTTTCCATCGGTGTCCGCGCTTGGCGCGCGTCAGCGCTTCGGCGAGATCGATCCAGCTTGCTTTGAAGCGGCGCGCTCGTCCGAGGAGCTCCGCGCGCTCGGGATCGTCGGCGTGCGCGAGCTGCGCCTCGGCGAGGGCGGCTTCGGTCTTCGTGCGATGCATGACGAGCCATGATTAGGCCGGGGGCGCGGGGGGCGGCAAGGCTCGGCGCGATGGGGGTGCGGTGTTCGCCTTTCGCTCGCGGCGTTGGACGTTGAGGTACTACTGGAGTCGTGCGCCTCTCCGAATCGATGGCCTTGCTCGCGCCCTCTCGTCTCGCCTCGCTCGTGTCGCTCGTCTCACTCGTCTTCGCGACCGCCTGCGGCGGCTCCTCGGCGCCCCCCCGATCGCCCGGAAACGCGGATGCCGCCGGGGGAATGGCACCGAGCCCGGCTCCGCCTCAGGCGGCCTCTCCCTCGGCGGAACCGCCGCCGGATTCGTCCTCCCACGTGCCGACCTCCTGCGCCGACAAGTCCGCCGACTTGTGTGCGCCTCCGTGGGAATTCGTCGAGCGCCTTTGCGCCAAGCCGCACCAAGACGTGGCGCTGGCGCTCTTCGACAAGTCGACTCCTTTCACGCGGCTCTACCTCAAAG
>JBAULD010000130.1:0-1959 GCA_049578005.1 Polyangiaceae bacterium | reverse complement strand
CGCTCGCGCATACGAAGCGGAAAAGATGGTCCGAGAAGGGATGAAGCCTCGCCTCGTCGCAGAGCGATTCGGAGTATCCGAATCGGCCGTACGCAATTGGCTCAAGGCCGTACGAGAAGAGAGACGTTGGACGGCATAGCTAACCCGCCGCCGCTATCCCCAAAGAGACGGCCGAAACCTGAACTCAAGTGGTCCTGTCAGCGCTGCAATACTCCCATCGCAGAGAATAAGTCCAACCTATGCAAAGCCTGCTTCAAAAAAAGACCACTTATATTCTGCAAAAAATGCGGGAAGAAATGCCGGGCGCGACGTAATGAGCTCTGTAACAGGTGCGCTCCTATTTGGTATAAGGCCCCTGCCGTCGAATTCGTGAAAGACGGAGTTAAACTGTGCTGCTTCACTAGACACGAATCGTACGGAAAAGGGATTCAGAAGGACATCTTTCTCACCTGTCAACTGCCAGAAGGACACTTGGGAAGGCACGCTCAAGTAAGAGGGAAAGTCACTCACGAATGGGGAAGCATCTGCGGCGCCTTGAACCTCAGTCGTCCTTGCGTTCTACCGAAAGGACATATAGAGCCGCATCGAACATTGAAAGGGCTCACGTGGGGCAATGAGCCGCCGCCAGAGAAAAAGGTAGTCCCAATAGCCAAGAAGGTTCGGGCTGTCAAGGTCAGTAATAAACGATGCAACGTCCTCACGTTCTCAGGATCTTTCCACTGCGTTCTAAGACGTGGACACCTGGGAAGGCACGCTTACAAGTTTCAAGGACAATGGTTTGATTGGTCGGATAGAGATACTCGAGTTCGTCAAGTGAAAAAAGGAACTCTCCTATATGGGCAAAGAAGATCTCGATAAACGCCTCAAACGATGTCTCGCCGCTTGGAGGAAGTCTATCGCCGAAGAACGATGCGGCGCCTGCGGAGCTCGAGTCCACCGTACACAAGAAGAGCTAGAGCTTGAAGCCGTCGCAACGAAGATCGAAGAGATAGAAGCCGAAGCACCCACGAGACCGAAGATGAAAAAGATCGGGGAGGGAGCTCCAAGACTTATCACCAATCGGCCACCAAGGATAAAGTAGTAGGCTCTAGCCTGAAACTAGAGCAGGGCGAACCTCAACGGGGCGACAACCGATGGCGCCACCGGATTGGATGTGGCGAAATGATCCGAGTAACCGTCACCCGAGAACAACTACTGAAATACGAGGCGTGCGAAGAGGGAATAGCCGCGTTTGACTCGCTCTACCCGAGAGGAAGTGACGGTATGGTCCTGGAATGGACCCTCGAGACGCAAGTCGCGCTCGTAAAATCCGAGCTGCGTAAACATTTGGGATGGGCGGCTGCCCATCGTTTGATCCCAACCGTGGACCTCAGCGGGGCGGAACTCAACAGGGCGGACCTCAGCAGGGCGGACCTCAGCAGGGTGGACCTCAGAGAGGCAAACCTCAGCAGGGCGAACCTCAGCGGGGCGAACCTCATAGAGGCAAACCTCAGCAGGGCGAACCTCAGAGAGGCAAACCTCAGCGGGGCGAACCTCAACGGGGCGAACCTCAGCGGGGCGGACCTCAGCAGGGCGAACCTCAGCAGGGCGGACCTCAGCGAGGCAAACCTCAGCAGGGCGGACCTCAGCAGGGCGGACCTCAACGGGGCAAACCTCAACGGGGCGAACCTCAACGGGGCGAACCTCAGCAGGGCGAACCTCAGCAGGGCGAACCTCAGCGGGGCGAACCTCATCTGGGCGACAACCGATGGCGCCACCGGATTGGATGTGGCGAAATGATCCGAGTAACCGTCACCCCGCACGCCGTAAACAGGAGGTCAAGCGATGATCCGAGTGTCTCTTTTTCTACCTTTACGACGAATAATTCACGCACTAATGTAGGTCCTTCTCCTACCTAATTCATGACACTTTAGACACACTCTCGATTCAGTAGTGTGGGTACACTCATACCCACCATGA
>JBAULD010000129.1:0-3659 GCA_049578005.1 Polyangiaceae bacterium | reverse complement strand
CGGTACCGCGCCCGCCCCGTTTTGGCCGGTCGCGATGACGCTGATCGGCGCCATCCCGTTTCGCGTCCCCATGACTCCGTCTTCGACGGCGAGGGTCAGCGTGTCGGTGAGATCGTATTCGCCGATGACGTCCTCTCCGACTCCCCTCACGCCGCCCACGAGGGGATTGGTGTACATGCCGAATCCATACTGGCCGATGGCGCCGTAGGCGGCGTAGAAATAGCCTGTCATCGCCCGTAACCTGACTCCGGCCACCGCAGGTATGTTGAAGGAAAGATACGCGTTATTGATGAACTGCTGACTTCCAATTTGGTAAAAGGTCGACGCGTCGTCCGGATTCCACGTGGTGAGGCTCACGTTCGCCGTCACGTACCGATTGCCGTATGCGAACGACGTCTGGGCCCATTGGCCCGGCATCGTGCTCGTACCGACGAACGAGCCGTACTCGTCCACGGTCTGCGGCGGGACGTGGAACACGGTCTTGTTTTCCCCGGCGGTCGTCATCACGCGCTGGTTCTCGCTGAACTGCAGCGACGCGCTGAAAAACCCGCTCCAGCGAAAGGTCCACTCGTCGGAAGGCTTGGGCGCAGCAAAGCTCGGGGTCGTTCCCCCCGGCAGCGCCTCGACCCGCGGAACAAAGGGGGACATCCCCAAAGCCTGGTCGGCCCGATAACCCGGAACGTAGCCGGCGTTCGGCAGCTCGTCGCCGCGAAGTCCGCTTGTGCCCGCGGCGCCGGCGCCGGACGGTGGATCTTGGGACGCTCCACTGGCGCCGCCGGGGGCGGACTGCGCCGCGGCAACGGATGCGAAGAGGAGCATCGCGACGCCCACCACCGCGGGCGACGCAGACACGGCCGTACCTCGACGTCGCCGTTCGTCGTTCACCGCCGACCGCCTCTTGTCGGCACCGAACTGGCCGGGCAACCCATCGGGGGCTTTCTACTTGTTGCGACGCGCCTTCTCAACGGTCTTTTCACGGGCGGCCCGGATGACGCGAGCGTGGGATGCGCTGCGCCATCGGGACACGCTTCGGCGTACGGGGACGGTGTGGGGACTTATTTCTTGAGCCGATCTCGGCATCCGCTAATCGCGTGTCCATAAGGCGCCGTATTCACGATTCAGGAGCAATCGTGACAACAGGCCTTCGCGTCTGGATGATGCCGTGGACGTCGATCGCAGCCGTGGTCCTCGGGTCGGCCGCGTGCGGAGGGTCGCCCGAAGCAGACACGATGCAAGAAGGGGTGGCGGCCCCGCTCGATCGACGCGCCGCGAACGATCCCGATGCAGGGCAGCGATCGGACGCACCCTCGGCGGCGCGCTGTGCCGCTCCCGCGCAGGGCTGCCCGTGCCTCTCGGGGCAGATCGTGGAGTGCGTCGGGCCAAAGATCCAATCGGGGGACTACACGAGCTGCCCGCCGGGGCGGCGCGCGTGCACCGATGGAGTCTGGGGCCCGTGCGTCGGCAAGACCGTCTACGGGCGCTCGGGCGCCGTCCCCGAGTAGGCGGGGGCGTCGCGGAGAGACTCGCGCCGCAACGCCCCGACGGAGCCAACGCGCCGACGCCGCCAAGAACATGGCGGACAGAGCCGCGCCGGACCACGAGTTTCCGCTGATTTATCGCAGACAAGCGCTGGCCCGTGGGTTGCAGAACCCCCCCGCCGAGGGACACCCCGCGATGGCTACCAACGCACCCAGCTTCTTCGCCCCTGCGACCATTGCCCGGGCTTACGGCCGCGTTTCGCTGACGACGCGGACCCGCGCCAGCACGGACACGCTGCCGCCGGACCACGTGGGGCCCCGACGAATCCTGGTCGTGGACCGCGACGCAGAACTCGCCGCGGGGATCGTTCGCGCCCTCCGCACGGACGGACTCGAAGTCGCCTGCTGCTCGCCGAGCGAAGACCTGCTCTCTTGCGTTCTTTCGACGCGCCCAGACGTCATCCTGGTCCACGCGCGCCCGGGCGACCGGCAGGCTCTGGTGACGTGCTGCCAGCTTCACGAGTTCGACAAGGCGCGCACGCGCACGGTCATCGCGTACACCGCCGGCGAAGCCAAGGAAGACGTGGTCGTGCACGCGCTCCACTCCGGGGCCGACGACTACATCGCCAACGTCGGTCGCGACCGCGAGCTCCGAGCGCGGGTCTCGGCCCAGCTCCGGCACCTGCGCGACCGCGAAGTGATGCGCTGGGCCCGCGACCAGCGCTCTTCGCTGCGCGACCTCGCCAACACCGACCCGCTGACTGGCCTTGCCAACCGCCGTGCCATCGAACGAATGCTCGACTTCATGCTCGGCACCGGAAAGGGCCTTTCTCTCACGATGGTCGATCTCGACCACTTCAAGCAAATCAACGATACCTATGGCCACCCTGCGGGCGACGTCGTTCTCCGGACCGTGGCGCACGCGCTCCACGCGGCCGCCCCCTTCGGCGGCGTGGCCGGACGTTGGGGCGGCGAAGAGTTTGCCGTCGTCGTTCCCACCGGCGACGGTGGGTCCTCGTCGGCCGAGCAAGCAGCCCGGATCGGCGAACGCTTCCGCGAGGCCGTCGCCACCACCGACCTCTTCGAGATCGAAGGGGCACCACGGGTCACCGCGAGCGTCGGGGTGGCCGCGTGGAACGGCATCGGCATGCCGCTATCGAGCGGCCGGCTCGTCGCGGCGGCGGACGCGGCGCTCTACCAATCGAAGAATCAGGGACGCAACTGTGTGAGCGCATCGCTGCTTGCAGAGTGACAGGGTTCAAACCACGAGCAGGAGCCGCGAACGGATCATGAGCAACGCATTTACACCCATCACCATCATTCCCATCGAGCTCGCGACCGGGGACGAATCGGCCGCATTTCGTGAGGTGATCGCCTACTTGAACGGCATCGCCGATACCGTCTCCGCGTCGCAGCCCGACTACGGCCGAGCGCTTTCTCTCGCGCCCATGGCAACGTTCGCGGCCATGGCCTCGCTCGCGCCGCTCGCGTCTCTCGCGCCGATCGCGTCCCTCGCGCCGATCGCGTCGCTCGCCCCCGTCGGCCTTCTGACGCAGCGCTCTGCGAGCGCGGTTCCGGGAGGCACGCGCGTCACGCTGCGCTTCGGTGAGCTCCCGTTCGAGCACGCCAGCCTCTGGCCGCAGGTTGCTCTCGGTGCCGCGCCGGAGCCCACGCGTGGCGGCGCGCGCACGCTCGACTTCGGGTTCGACTCCGTACGGGCATGCTCGCTGGCCCCGAACCTACGCCGATGGACGCTCCCGTACGACGCGCCGAGCGACTCGCTGGCGCCGCAGGCTTCCTCGCTCCCGCCGTGGTACGGAGAGCGACAGAGTGAAGTTCGGCTCCGCGCCGGCCAGTTGCCGCCGGAATGGTACGAGCTGACGGGCACCGACGACGGAAGCGCGCGCTGACGGAAAGCGCGGTCCGTTCGGCCTCTTTGCTCGCGAACGAGCCGCTCCGGAGTGCAAAAGCACCGGCGCCGCTCGGCGTCGCGACCTCTCTTCTTGGTAGAGCGGCATCTTCAAGAGGTCGAGCGACTTTTCTTCTTGGTAGAGCGGCATATTCAAGAGGTCGCGCGACCTTTCTTCTTGGTAGAGCGGCATATTCAAGAGGTCGCGCGACCTTTCTTCTTGGTAGAGCGGCATCTTCAACAGGTCGAGCGACTTTTCTTCTTGGTAGAGC
>JBAULD010000128.1:0-3012 GCA_049578005.1 Polyangiaceae bacterium | reverse complement strand
CGTTCAGAAGGATGGTATTGAGAACGAGACCGCCGAGGCACACCGTCTGAAACTTCGCGAAGCGCCTGAGCCTCGCCGAAATCGACGCTTGATCCTTCGCGAGGTCGCCGAAAGTCCAGGCGTCGTTCCAAATGAAATTGTTGACGATGGCAGTCTCCGCGGCCAAAAGCTTACTCCTCGTCAAACCCCACCCGAGCGTGTGCGGATCGCTCAATAGGTAAAGGACCGTCATATCGACCGCGACCCCGCTCAAGCCAACCAACCCGAAGCGGAGGAATCGCTCGATCGGCAGCCTCGAAAGCCGGAGCCGTACGAGGTGCCTCAGATAGTCTACGTAGAGCCTCCAGGTGACCTTGCTCTTCCCTTCGACTCGCTCGCGAAACACATAAGGAGATTCGGCGATCCATCGAATCTTTCCTCGACCAAGCACTTCGATGAGAATCTTGTATCCGAGCGGGTGCATCGGCACGCTCTCGATGGCCGATCGCCTCACCATGAAATAGCCACTCATTGGATCGCTCACGCGGCCGACGACGCCGGGCAACAAGAGAAGCCCCAGCAGTTGAGCCCCGCGCGACAGCACGCGGCGGATGACCCCCCAGTCGCTTACCCCGCCGCCCGCTGCGTGGCGGCTGGCGACGGCCAGGTCTGCGCCTCGTTCCATGTCCCGCCAGAGAGCTAGCGTCACCTCCGGGGGATGCTGGAGGTCGGCGTCGATGACCGCAAGCACCTGTCCGCGCGCCGCCTGCCACCCGCGGACGACGGCACTCGAGAGACCTCGCTCACCCACGCGACGTATCACGCGCAGGCGCGGATGGGTCGCGGTGAGGTCCCGCGCGAGCTCCCAGGTCCGGTCCGGGCTATCGTCGTCGACGACGAGGACCTCGTAGGCCGACCCGATCGCTTCATCGAGCAGTGCGGTCAAACGCCCGACGAGTTCCGCGAGGTTTTGGGCCTCGTTGTAGGTCGGGACCACGAGCGAGAGGCGAACCGGAGCAGCCCCCTCGGACCTCGGCTCTACGCATAGTGGCCCCCGCGCGGGAACTTCGACGGCGGAGCCGCCGCGATCCCGGAGATACACGACGGGAGCGTTCATCGTTGCCAGCTCCGTGCGGGGGGCAGGCGCCGGGTCGCGGGCGACCGGACGACGGCCCGCGGGAGATCGAACGTCATGGCGGTCCCTATATCACGGACACGTTGAGTCCTTGCGCCTCCGCCGCTGTCGTGCCACCGCCCGGCGCGGTTCGATCAATGCGCCTCGCAGTAGCCGAGATTGCAGTGCGGCGAGGAAGAGGGGCAATCCGAAGGCGTCTTGCACACCTGGCAGGTCGTCGTGCCCTTCGTGATGCTATCGAAGTAACAGCCGCAGCTAGGACTTGGCGCGTAGGGAAGGAGTCGTCCCATTTCCGTGGCGCGCGTGACGCGCATCGCACACAGCGGCAAAAGGTGATCGCTCACGACGAAGCGGAGAAAGTCGCCGGTCGGGGTGGGCTGCTGGCCCGTAAAATAGGCGATTATCGACGCCGCCGTCGGGTTGAGAGGCACGTCCTGCGCGTTGACTTTTGCGAACATGTGGGAAAAGCCCCAAAGCGGGTAGTGCCCGTCTCGGACGTTTTGCTTTTCGGAGCTCGTAGCCGTGGCGTTCGGGTAGTAGCCGCAGGGCTGACCCACGTCCTGATAGGCGATGGGCTTGAGCGTCGATGTATTGCTGGGCGCCTCGACCAGGTCGGCCCCGATCAGGCCGAGCGTGCTCTCCGGATCCGGCGACGTACCGACCTTGGCGATGTTCTGCGCCGCTGTGGCGACTGTCGTTCCCTTCCACTGAGTCGGAGGCACGCCGATCGCGAGCGCGACGTCGTATTGAGGTCCCGAACCCGGGTTGAAGAACACTTCGGTCGGGTCGGTCCAGGGCGCGACCGAACCCGCGCCCAAGCCGACCGTGTAGTAGAGCGCCTCGGCGCTGATGGAACTCTGCGTCGAGGCAGTGGGCACGACGATGTCGATGGGGGTGATGGGCCCGAGAAAGTCCCCGATTCCCGGTGTGCCTTGAGGGAGCGTCAAGCAGGCATCGGCGAAGAGCTGCCCGAGTCCGATGTCCGCGTAGGAGCTCGCCTCGTCGATGAGACACGTGTGCGCCGTGCCCGCTGCATCCCAGTAAGTCGCCGTCGTTGCGCCCAAGTCGAAGGCGGTCTTGTTCAGGATGATGGCCTTGGCGCCGTCGCAGGACTTTGCCGCGACGAAGACGACGGTGATCGGGACTGGCGATGTCAGTTGACCAAGCTCGCCTGCGAGGCCGGTGAGGCCGGTCGACCCGACCACGTATACGGGCGACGGCAGCGTCGAGCAGGCCGGCGGGGAGCCGGGTCCGGAGGCGGTCCCCGCTTCGCCCGGGCCCGCGGCGTCGACTCCGCCGTCGCCGGAGCTTGCGTCGGTCGGCGGTCCGTCGTCGGGTAGTGAAGGGAGCGGAGCGCCGGGCATGTAACCCTGGATCCGCGCGGTATTGTCGAAAGGAACGCACGTCGCGTTCGTGCAGGCTGCGGCAGGGCTCGTCGTTTGGTCGGCGTCGCACGGGGCCGCGTCCTCTGCGGACGCCTCCTGGTCCGCTTCGGATGCCGGGCTGGGATCGGACGCGGCCGACGACGGCACGCCCGCGTCGCGGGCCGTCGTATATTTCTCGAGGCCATAGACCGTCCAGCAGCCCGGCGCCCAGGCGATCGACGTCCCGGCCAGCGCGAGCCACGAACGCGCGTTCATCAGCAAACTCCGACGGACGACGCGGAGGTAGGCTTAAGGGAAACGCGAAAGAAATCGGCCCCGGGCGCAATCATTGGTATTCCGGTGTACGCGCGGGCGTCCGCCTCGAGGTCCGGGGGTTTTGACCTGCTCCTCCGTGTTACGTTGACGGAATGGGCAGAGTCCGCTGGCTCGCTGCCGCCGATCTGCGCCCGGTCGCGCTCTTTCGCATCACGTTTGGGCTCGTAGCACTCAGCGAGATCGCAGACTTTTCTCCGT
>JBAULD010000127.1:0-32585 GCA_049578005.1 Polyangiaceae bacterium | reverse complement strand
CGGTTGCGCCCAGCTCCATGAGCGCCTGGTTCCAATCGCCGGGATTGCCGTCCGCCGCCATGACGAGCTTTTCGGCAAGCTTCCAGAGATGGGCCTTGCCGCGCGTACTTTTGATGTCCTCCTCGATCGCGAACAGCCGGGCGAGAACGCGCGCGACGTTTCCATCCACGAGCGCCGCGCGCCGGCCGAATGCAATACTCGCAATCGCGCCCGCGGTGTAAGCACCGACCCCCTCGAGTTCGCGCAGATCATTCGTGTCCTGGGGAATTTGTCCTCCGTACACGGCTGCGACGCGCTTGGCCGCAGCTCGAAGCATGCGCGCCCGACGGTAGTAACCAAGCCCGCTCCAGAGTGCGAGCACCCGCTCCTCCGGCGCCTCGGCGAGTGCGTGCACGGTAGGGAGCTCGCGCATGAATCGTTCGTAGTACGGTAGGACGGTTTGGATCCGCGTCTGCTGGAGCATCGTTTCGCTGACCAACGTGGCGTATGGGTCGCGGACGGTGCGCCAGGGTAGGTCCCGTCGCTCTCGGGCGTACCAATCGAGGAGATTTCGCTGGAGCACGCCGATGGCCATCAATCGGATCGCCGACGCTAGCATGCTGCGGCTCCGTGTTCGTCGCGCCTTGTCTCCCACCGCGGGAGCCGCGTTATGCTCCGCGGAGGGAGGAAGGGCGAGCACCTTCTTTTTCACGTGAACGAGCACCGCAGGAAACTTCAACCTGGTGCCTCAACGGCACATGCACCGGTCGGTGACTCCGTCACAGTTCGGCCCCCCTTCGACCCAGAAGAATTCGCGCGCAACGCCGAATCGGGCATTCGGCTCGCCGAGGGCGCGACCGCTCCTCCTTTGCCGCCCACGATGCCGCCTCCGGCGGGCTTGCCGCAATACCCGACAGACCTCGTCCCGGCGCGCTGGTCGCCGCGCCTCGCTCTCGACGCCGATGCGATCCCAGCATTGGCCGTGGCCGGGGGGGACCTGGATTGGTTCGACCTATCTCCGCGTGCGCGGAGAGTCCTTCCTCACGTCAATGGCCGCGACTCGGTGGCGACGATCTCGGAGCGATGCGGCCTCGAACTCGGCGAAACGATTGACGTGCTCGATGGGCTTGCTCACGAAGGCATCATCGCAGCACCCGGTACTCCAGGGTGAACGGTCCCTCGTCGGTGGGAGCTTGCCCGTCGACCACGACCCAGTACTGTCCAGCCTCCAGCGAACGGTCGACGACCGTGCGATGTCCAGCCTCGGTGTCCGCCTCGCACTGCAGCTCTGCGGCCTTCGCCCCCCCCGCTCCGTCCGCGCAAGCCTTGCGCAAAGCAATCGCCGCGTCGAACGACGGTGCGCTCAGTTCGAGCTGGACGTGCGCGCGCCTCGAAAGGACGATTCGGTAAACTCGGTCCGGGCCGCTCGCCGCACCGTCGCCTCCTGCGCACGACGCGGCGAATTTGTCGCTCGCACCGATGGTCGTCCCGGCCACGGTCGTCCCATCGACCAGGACGGGCGCGCCGAGGCACGCGCCGCTCTGGGCCGTGAGGTCCTGAGTCGACCAAGCGAGCGTGAACCGCCCGAACGCGTCCTCGGAAGCGCCGTCGACGGCGACGAAGTAACTACCGGGCGCCAGGACTTCGTCGAGGTCGCGCCCGCAAGCGACCTCGCTCGAGTGGTCGCCGCACCGATGCCACAGGACGAGGACGTGCGGGGCCTCTTCCGCCTGAAAGCCAGCCACGAAGCGTGACCGCCTCGAGACGTCCAGGCGATAGACGACGTCCGCCGCGGAAGCTCCCCCGCAACTTCCGGAAACGTCGTCGCGAGCTTCGAACGTGTCGCCCGAGACCGTCGGGCCGGTGCCGAGCGGAATGGCGTCCGCACAGACATCGCCCGCGGTCCCGTTGCCCGTAGGTGGTGCCATCGCGAGTTCCAGCGAGTATCGGCCGGCGGCGTCGCGATCACGCGCATCGGCGAAGACTGTATACGTCCCGGCGTCGAAGACTCCCGTGACTACGGCGTCGCTGCCACCCGCGGCCTCGCCGCACGCGACCTCGCTCTGCTCGTCGGCGCACGAGCGTCGCATATGAACGACCGGGGTCACCTCGTCGGAATGCTCGACGATGCGAACGCGCGACCGAGAGGGCACTTCGACTCGCCACGGGGCATCGGCTCCCTCCGCGCCGCCCCCGCAGCTCGCCTCTGCGTCGTCGCCCATCGACGTAGTCGTGCCAGTCGTGGGCGAGCCCAGCGCTAGGAGCGGTGCGCGCTGGCAGAGCTCCGTGAGCGCCGGCACGTCGATGGTCGTGACCGTCATCTTGAACGACCCCGAGTCGCGCGCGTATCCGTCTACGAAGACGAAATACGTACCCGGCTCGAGCACGCGCTCAATCCTGGAGTGCATACGATCGGGTGCGTCGTCGTTGCAGTCCACTTCGGCGTTCGGATCCGTGCAATCGTCCTTGCGGACGTAGAGGACGGAATCGAATTGCGCCTCCACTTCAATCGTCACGCGTTCGCGCTGGACTACTTCCAGCTTGTAGACGAGCTCACGAGAGTCGTTTTGATCGCACGAGCCGGCGTTTTCTCTCTCGCCGTGTGTCGTCGACCCCGTCACGCTCCCCGGCCCGAGCGGCAAGGGTGCGTCGCACGTGCCGTTCGGCTCGTGCCCCTTCGAACCAGGCGATTCAGGAGAGGTTGACGAGACGGAGCCGGGGGATCCTCCCTGCCACGTCGCAACCAACCAGGCGCCTGCTCCCGATACAATCTTCACGACGAGCACGTACGCATCGGCATCGAGGCACGCGCGGAGCACGGCTTGCGGCTCGTTCGTCGTATCGTGCGCGACCGGACGGCCTTGCGAATCCAAGAGGGTCGCATCCACGTCACGCACTCCGTCGTCGCCGACCACGGCGATCGTCGTACAGCCCGCTCCGAGCTCCAGCGGAATTCGCGCTTCGCGACCTTCGGCGAGCACCCCCTGGCGGATGGGACCCACCTGCGCGAGACCCACCGCCGCGAGTGCGTTGTGAACGGCGACGAAGCGCGGCTCGAGCGGGCCGCCGCCGTGCGTCGAGGCGCATGCAACGGCGAGCGCCAGTCCGGCGCACGCAACGATGCGCGAGCGAGGATGTTGGCGCGCCACGGTGGTTCTGACTGGGCAATCTCGCAGGAGCGGTCGCGCTCCCGTCGAGGGAGGCTATCACGCCAGCTCGAGCATCAACCGATCGGGCTGTTCGAGGTAGCCGATGATCTCGTAGGCGAAGGCGGCGCCGACAAGGCCATCGACGATGCGGTGGTCGAAGGAGAGCGAAAGGAGCATCACGTCCCCAATGACGATCTGTTCATTTCTGACGATGGGCCTTCGCTTCATCCGATGAACCCCGAGGATGGCGACTTCCGGGAAGTTGATGATCGGTGTGGCGAAGAACCCCCCCTGGACCCCCGGTGACGTGATGGTGAACGTGGACCCTTGCAGATCGTCGAGCTTGGCCCGGCCGGCCCGCGCTTCGGCGGAGAGGCGGTCGATCTCCCTGGCGATGTCGAGAATGCTCTTCTTGTCCGCGTCCTTCACGACCGGAACGACGAGGCCCGCGTCGGTCGCCGTCGCAATGCCGATGTGGAAATACTTACGGAAGACCAGCTCGTTGGTCGACTCATCGAGGGCCGAATTGAGGATCGGATGCCGCTTGAGGGCAGCGACCGTCGCCTTCACGATGAAAGGCAAGTACGAGAGCTTCACTCCGAGGGCCTCGGCGGGAGCCATCAATCGCGCACGCATCGCCTTGAGCTCCCCCACGTCGCACTCCTCGACGAACGTGAAGTGCGCCGCGGTCTGCTTCGACAGGGCCATTTTTTGCGCGATTTTGCGCCTGAGCCCCGCGAACGGAATACGCTCTTGGAACGGTCCTCCGGGCACGCGCACGGCACTTCGCTCGCCCGATCGGAGACCGGGCCCCGCGAAAGGCGCCGGCGCACCGGCGGCAGCCGGCGCTCGCACGAACAGCTCGACGTCCACCTTGGTCACCCGACCTTGCGGACCCGTCGGAGGGACGCGACGCAAATCGATGTCGCGATCGCGGGCCAGTTTGCGTGTCGCGGGCGTGGCCAAGGGCTTTTCGTTGAAGTAGTCCGACGTCGCGGGTTCAGCGGGGTGCGTCGCTCTCAACCCAGGAAGAGACTCTTTCAGATCGCCTACCGCGCTTGCGGCCAGGCCTTCCTCGCGGCCGGTCGCGCCGTTGACCGCGTGAGATTTCGACGAGGCGGACGAGTTCACCCCTTCCCCTTCGAGCTCGAACACGACGAGCACAGTGTGAACGGGCACGATCTCGCCGATTTTTCCCCGTGTTTCGACCACCGTGCCGGCCTTGGGGGCCGTGATGGTCACGGTCGCCTTGTCGGTCATCACTTCGACCATGGGTTGGTCGTCTTTTACGGAATCCCCCGGCTTGACCAGCCAGGTCACGATCTCCCCCTCGGTGATTCCCTCGCCGATGTCCGGCAGTTTGAATTCCCAGCGCGCCATTGGAATCGTCTCCTCAATATTTCGCAGTCTCGACCAGCGCCGGCACGATGCGACGCGCGAGCGGCAAGTATTCCATCTCCTGCGCGTAGGGGAACGGCGTGTCGAAGCCGCAAACGCGACGGGGAGGCGCCTCCAGCCGCAGAAAGGCCCGCTCGTTGATGAGTGCGACGAGCTCGGCGCCGAAGCCGCACGTCTTCGGCGCCTCGTGCACGACGACGACTCGCCCGGTTCTCGTCACGCTTCCGACAATCGCGTCGATATCCACCGGCCAAAGAGTCCGCAGATCGACGACTTCGCAGTCGATGCCATGCTTTCCCACCTCGTCTGCGGCTGCGACGGCCTCGTACAACATCGCGCCCCAAGCGAGCACGGTGACGTCTTTGCCTTCGCGCACGATTGCCGCCTTTCCGAGAGGTACCGTGTAATCGCCTTCCGGTACCTCGCCCTTCGCGGCCCGGTAGATGCGCTTGGGTTCGAAAAAAAGTACGGGGTCTGGGTCTCGAATGGACGCGAGAAGGAGCCCCTTTGCGTCGCGCGGGTTGCTCGGACACACGATCTTGAGCCCCGCCACGTGGATGAAGATCGATTCTGGCGACTGCGAGTGATATAGGCCCCCGCGAATGCCGCCACCGACGGGCGCGCGCAAGACCATCTTGGCCGTGTACTCGCCGCCCGAACGCCAGCGCATCTTTGCGAGCTCGCTGACGATTTGGTCGTACGCGGGGTAGATGAAATCGGCGAATTGAATCTCTGCCACGGGCACGAGACCGTAGAGAGCCATTCCGATCGCCGTGCCGACAATTCCGCCTTCGGACAGCGGGGTGTCCACGACTCGCGCGTCACCGAACTCGTCCCACAACCCCTGCGTCACGCGGAAGACGCCTCCGACGCGGGCGACGTCTTCCCCGAGAACGACCACTCGATCGTCGCGTCGCATCTCCAGACGGAGTGCATCGTTGATGGCCTGCACGAGGTTGAGTTGCATCGCCGGCCGGACTTTCAGCTGTCCCGTTGCTCGCGGAGATGCCAAGGGAGCTCCGCGTACACGTCTTCGAACAGGGTTTCCGATGCCGGCCGACCAGCGCCGGCGGCGTCGGCGAAGGCGCGATCGACGTCGGCTCTCACGTCGGCTTGGAGGTGACGCTCTCGGTCTTCGTTCCATAGGCCGAGTCGTTCGACATGGCCCCGCATTCTCGCGATCGGATCGATGTCGGCGTCCCCTCCGACGTCGGCGTTCGACCCAGTCGCCTCCACGAGCGTTCCGCCTAGGCCCGCAACGGCGCGCCTGCGAGCCTCGCGAACCACGTTCCACACGGCGATTACATCACCGCCGTCGACCCGGACCCCCGCCAGGCCGTACGCGACGGCCTTGATCGCAAGACCGACGCCTGAAGTTCGTGGACTCCGTGCGCGGCCCACGGCCACCACCGGTGCGCGCGAAACCCCCGCGAAATTCAGCCCGCAATGAAAATCGCCGCACCTCGTCGCATCCTCGCCGAACAAGACGAGCGACGCGACGTCCGAGGAACGCATTCGAGCAGCCCAAGCGAAGCCCACCGAATGAGAGATGTGGGTTGCAGCGAGCGAGCTGCCACCGGCAACGCGGGCTGCCTTCGAGAGGGCCAGATCCGAAGAGCTACGACACTTGCCGGAGTCGCGTGCCGTACCCCAGACGCGACGGGCACAAGCCGACAGCGGCATGCCACGCCAAAGCATTGCCATCACGTCGCGCGACCCCGGGAAAACCAAGTCTTCGTCGTTCATGCCCGCCACCGCGCCCACTATCGTGGCTTCTTCGCCAGCGGCGCTCTCATAATTGGTCAGGACCCCATTGACCCGAAGGTTCACGACCTTTTCGTCCAGTACTCGGGCGACAACCATGTGCTCGTATAGAGCCACCGCCAGCTCCGGAGGGAGATTCCCATTCCCGGCGGGGTTGAGTGACCCGTCGTCACCGAGGACGCCGGTCGGCAGCGGCCGCGAGGCGATCGTGGCATCGAGCCTAGCTCGAGAGCGAAGCGACGGAGAACGCAAAACTAGCTCCGCGCTCCAGAGAAGGAGAATTCGCCACACACTGAAGACGGTGGGGTCATTCGGCGCTACTATAATCGAGCTCAATGGCGCGGCGTGCCTTCGTACCGTCCCCGTCTTTCGCGACGGAATCGGCCTCTTCGCGTTCTGGAGCTGCACTCGCGGCGAGAACATCCGCTCTCGCGTCCTTCGGGATGCGACAAAGCGCTCCGCCACCAGCGTCCGTTCCGCCGCCTCGCCCGTCGTCTCCTCCGGCACCGGGTTCCGGCAACTTGCCCGAGTCGCGCCGCTCCCTCGCACCGGCGGCGTTGCCCGGGTCAGACGGCGTTTCGATCGCGGCGTGCTCGCAGCTTCTGGATCGGCTCGCCGCGGCAGACGAAGCACCGTTCATTGCTGGTTGGATAGAAAGCATCTTGTCTGGTCGACTGCGCAGCGATCCCACATTGGCCGTTCGCCTGCTGCGTGCCTACCGCGAGACGGGCCGCATCGACCGCGCTCGCGATCTCGCTGCATCCCTTCCTACCGCACCGGCCTCCTGGAGTCCCCTGGACGGCGCACGCCTCGCCATCGAGCGCGCGATCCTGGCGACAATCGACTGCCGAAATGATCATGCGGACGCCGAATTGCGATTGGCGGCGCGAGCACTCGCCTCGGCACCGAAGGGAACTGGGCTACGGGAGCAACTCGACCTCCACCTGGCGCAGACGCAGCTCGAGCTGAAGCTCAATCGAGCCGCGAACGCGGCGAGTGTGCTGCGCCTCGCCGAGCACTGTTCCGAGCGTCTCGAAGACGGACCGTGGCGTGCCCCCGTCGCGATGACCCTCGGTCATCTTTCGATGCGTTTGGCAGATCCCAGAACTGCGGTGAAGCACTATCTCACGGCGCTCGGCCGTGCGACGGCGCGAGGCGCAGCGGCCATGAGCGGCCACGGAAACCTCGCCATCGCCTTAGGTAGTATCGGGCGCTTCGAGGAAGGGCGTCATCACGCCACGCAAGCGATCGGCGTGGCTCACGACATCGCAATGGGATGGCGCCACGCGGACTCCTACGACGTGCTCGCGATCGTCGAGATTGCTGCGGACCGCCCGCTCGCGGCCATCCAGGCGATCGACGAGGCGCTCGTCGTGCTCGGCGAGATCGATCAGCCGACGTTGCGCTACCAACTGGCCGAGCACCGCGCGTGGGCGCTTGCCATGCTCGACAAACCCCAGACGGCGCGGCAGTGGCTCGGAAAGGCAGAGAGGCTGCGAGCGGACCTGGCTGTGGTCGACGACATGGACGAGCTGGATCTCGTCGCGACTCGTGCGCGCGTCCTCGAAGCCTGTGGCCAGCCTAGCGAAGCTTTGGAGCAAGGCCTCCCTCACACCAGAAGGCTCCAGGAGGCCTTCGTGACCGGATCGCTCAACCTGGTCGTCGGACGGTGCGCGATCGCCGTCGGCGACAATTCCGCGGCCCACGCCGCGGTCGAACGTGCAGCATTGTCCGGAGAGAAGCACGGATGGGTCTTCCCCGACCGTCGCCTCTCGCTTCCGCTCTGGGAGCTTGCCTTGAAGAGCGGCGACAGCAGGGTCGTTCGCTATGCGGAGCGCATGATCGCCCTGGTAGAAGGCGCGTGCTCGTCCGCGGCCGTAGCGCCACCCCCGTCGCTCCGCCCCCCGCCGGCATACCCCAGTATTCCGCCTTCGAGCGAAGCCGTAGAACCGGTCTCCGATCCGCCCGAGGGGGAAACGCTCCTCTATGTGACGACGCCTCAAGGAGTTACGCGGATCCCGGCAAGCGAACTGGCGAAGGCAACCCAGGGTGCCACCCTGGTCGTCGATACGCTGGCTCACCACCTGCGAGTGGACGACCGCGAAGTGTCGCTCGAGCGGCGGCGCGCCCTGGAACCACTGGTTGTGCAGCTGCTAAGGCGCGCCAAGGAAGGGCTCAGCGCCGACGAAATTCTCCGCGCAGCCGGCGGTCCTGGACCCGAGAGCGCCGACGCCGAGCATCGAGTTCGCGTGCTCATCTCGCGCGTGCGCGACTTACTGGGGGACCCGACCGCCATCGAGCGCGTTCGCGACGCGGGCGAGTACGGTCGAACCCGGTACCGGCTCGCGGCGAGCGTCGCGTTTGCGCTGGTCGAGCCGCTGTTCGGCTCGAGCGGAAGCGGATAGGACGCCGCGCCTACATCTTCTACACGCAGAGAAGCCGCCGCCAGTCGACCATCCTCACTTCACGGTCGGCCGCGCGAAACTCGATCGTGCGACGCATCCCGAACGCATCGCCCCCGATCTGAAGGGAGACCGGTCGCGAGAACGTGAGGCGTACGTTCTTCACGAGCCAGTCGTGCATACCGCCGATCGGATGCGTTCCCCTCCAGAGCGACGGAATCGCGACGATCGCGCCGAGGGGGCCCCGGTCGTACGCTCGAACGCTGATGAATCCAGGCATTCGCTCGGCAAATGGGATCGCCTTGAAGCGATAGCCGAATTCCGGGCACGTGCCGGCCGCAGCGGCGCCGGCGGGTGCGTCGTAGAGCACGGCTCCGCGGCCGGCGCCTTCCAGGAGGCGAGGCTTGCCCTCGCGATCCAAGACGAACACTTCATCCCCCAGGTTCTCGATGAGAAGGTGGGGGTTGCCGACGAGCGCTACCTTTGGCGCCGTGCGAAGGAGGGTAGCAGCGAGGTACCCGTACACGCTCTTCGTCAGGCGTCGGCCCGGCCCTTTGGTCGCCTCGAGCTGGCGTTTGTAGTCTTCGAGAATCATCGCGTCCCAGCCCGACCCGGCAAAGTGAGCGAGCGTGCCCTCGACTTCGAGCAGGCCGTAACGCCTCGTCGGAAATCGACCGGGAGTATCGGCGAGGAGTTCGAGACAGCGATGTAGCTTTGGTGCTCCGAGCGCGTGCGCCCATCCGTTGCCCGTACCCACAGGAAGTATGCCCACCGCCGGGCCTGGAGCGGACGGAGGCGTGACCCGCGCCAGCGCGTTGATCAGCGCAACCGCCGTTCCGTCTCCGCCGGCTGCAAAGAGGGCGCGCGGACTCGGAATGGTGCGGAGCCAAGCGTCGATCTCTCGGGTGGTTTTGGTCAGCCGAACCGCAGCGCCGGGAAGCGCCCGTGCAATCTGAACGGCAAGGCGCCGCCCTCCCCGCTTTGCGTTGGCGTTCACCAAGACGGCGAGGCCGCAGCCCGCAGCGCCTTCGCCGGGGGCGGGCCACGGCGAAACCGCCGCGGTCGAGGCGCTCGTCAAAGTGCGCTTTCTATCGTGTTCCGAACCTCGTCCATGAGCTCTTGTCTTCCCGCCTTCCCGCGAGCAGCGTACGGTCGTGGATCGAGGTGTGGATGGAGGGTAACGCGGACCTTCGCCCCTGGAATCGAGCGCAAGCCTTTGGCAGGGAGCGCGTCGCGCGTCCCACTCAGTGTGACAGGAAGGATCGGTAGTCCAGCCTCGAAGGCCAGATAGAATGCCCCCTTCTTGAAGGGGAGGAGCTTCCCGGTGCGGCTCCGTGTCCCCTCCGGAGCGATCCAGACATGCGTTCCCCCCTGGAGCACGGCTCGCGCACGATCCAGGCTTCGAATCGCTTCGTTACGGTCGCTCCGATCGATCGCCACGAAGCCGGACGCGCGAAGGGCCCCTCCGAAGATCGGCACGCCGAAGAGCTCGCGCTTGGCGATCATCCGGACATTCGGCCCGACGACCTGAAACAGCACGGGGATGTCGTAGAGCGATTGATGATTGCTCATGACGAGGTAGGTTTCGCCAGGTCTCATGTTCTGCCGACCCACCACGTCGAGGTCGATGCTCGCGTTACTGATGACGGCGCGGCCCCAGCGGGCGAGACGCTCGTCGCACACTTCCTTCCTGACGCGGCCCCGCACAGCCTCGATAACCGTTGGCAGGCTGATGGCCAAGGTCTCGTAGATGTTGCGTAGCGATATCGAAAGCGACTTGCCTGCCGGGCGCATCCACGCAAGGCTTGAGGTAACACGAAGCGCTGTCGGATGCTCTGCGTTTGAGCTAGCCATGCTTCACGCAGGGGCCCTTCTCCGCCGACGGGAGTCTTGCTGAGCACATCGGCGTCGGCGAGCGCCAACCCTTGCTATCGCGTTATGGGCTCCGTAGCATGACGGAGGTCGAGGCCTGCGATTTCTGCGCGGGATTTCGATGGTTTCGGGGCGAAGGCTCTGGCTTTCGTACAATGCGTTCCAGTGGCCGGCGCGGACGCCTTCCGATTCTGGCACCGGGATCATTTCAGGGTGATGGATGAGCGCGAAGACCATCAAGAGCGCACTGGGACAACTTCAGGACGATCCGGACCATAGCGGGGCGTGGAAAGAACTTCGCGATATCACGGGCGGCTCGAACGAGCTGAGCGCCGACGAGATCGCGAGCCTTCTCGACGCAGCGCGTCGGGCCCACGAGGGCCGCCGGGAGGTCGAGGCGGTCGCGGGACTGCTCCAGATCGAGGTCGATGCAAGCAAGGGGACTCCACGCGAGGTCGCGCTCCTCGAAGAGCTTGCACGCATTCTGGACGAGGAGCTTTTGGACGATCGAGCTGCGGTTGGCGCGTACGAGCGGCTGCGGGTCCTGCGGCCGCACGACCCACACCCCGCCGAAGCCATCGAGCGCAGCGCCGCGAAGCGTTCGAGATGGAACGACCTCGTGGATCGGTACATTCAGGAAGCGCGGGAGACGACTGACCCTTCGTTCCGCGCTTCGCTCATCGTCGGGGCTGCCGAGGTCGCGTATCGCTTCGGCCGCGGCGAGCACAACGAACTCGAGGGAGCTCAAATCGATAGGATTCTTGCGCTTCTCGGGGAAGCCCTGGCGCTCGATCCCAAGAGCCGCCGCGCCGAGATGCTGCTGGAGCGGGTGCTGCGCAAGCAAGAGCGATGGAACGACCTGGCCGCGGCGATCGAGCGGTATGCGCTCTCGGCGCCCAAGGAGGAAAAAGTCGCCAGCTGGGTGCGCCTGGCGAGGGTGCTCGCCAAGAAGCTCAAGTCGCCTGAGCGCGCAGCCGCAGCTTACGAGAGAGCGCTCGATGTCGCGCCCGGGCACCCGGAAGCGTCGAGCTTCTTGGCCGATCTCTTCAACGCCAACGGGATGTGGGACCACTTGGTCGCGCTTTACGACGCCCAACTTTCGCGGGGCGCGCTGAGAAGCCGCGACGAGGAGCTAGGAGCCCTTCTGCAAATCGGCATGGTCCACTGGCGCATGCGGAGCAAGCCAGAGGCCGCTGAGCCCTTCTTCGATAGGCTGCGCAAGCTCGACCCCGCACACCCGGGAATGCTCGCGTTCTTCCGCGAATGGTGCGCGGCGCACGGGGAAGGAACCCGCCTGGTAGCCATTCTTACCGATGCCCAGCGAGCGATGTCCGACGGGCCTGAACGCACGACTGTCGTCACGGAAATCGCCAGGCTCGCCGAAGAAGGGGCCAATTCGCAGAAGGCGGTCGAGCATTGGCGAGCCGTCTTGCGTCAAGACGCTGGCAACGCGGATGCGCGTGAGGCGCTCAAGCGCATCTATCGGCAAGTCGGCAACTACAACGCTCTCGCCGATCAGCTGCGGCACGAGATCGACAGGCTTTCCCCAGACGATATTTCAGCTCGGCTCGTCGTTCTACGCGAGCTTGCGGGCGTGTACCGGGACAACCTCAAGAGCGACTCGGCGCTCATCGGTGTCTTGACGCAAATCGTGACGCTCGATCCGAACGACCTGGCAAGCGTTCGCGACTTGGCTCGTGTGTACGAAGGGTTGCAACGCTGGCGCGACCTGCTCACGATGCAGGCGCGACAGGCCGAGCTAGAGCCGGATCCGACGGCCAAATCGAACCTATGGCGGGAGATCGCTCGGCGTTGGCTCGAGCAGTTCTCCAACGTGCAGAACGCCGTGGAGGCTTACGAAAAGCTGCACGCCGTCGACCCTACCGACCGAGAGGCGATCGACCGGCTGAGAGAGCTCTACGTCAAAAGGCGCGCCTACAAGCCGCTGAACGACCTTCTCACCGAGTTCGCCGATTCGATGCCGCCCGGGCAGGAGCGGCGAGAGCTGTGGGCCGAGCTGGCCCGCCTCTCTTCCGAGCGGCTCGACATGGGCGCGCGCGCGGTGGCCCTGTACAAGCGAATTCTCGACGAGGACCCGACCTCAGGCGCCACCCTCGATGCGCTCGAAAAGCAAGCCGAGCGCGATAAGGACTTCGCCACCGTATCGGACGTACTGGAACGCCGCGTCTCGATCGGCGGGTCGGACGCGACACGTCTTACCGTCTTGCAAAAGCTCGGAAGCATCTACTCCGACCGACTGCGGGACCATGCAAAAGCGATGTCGGCATGGCGGCGCGTTCTCGCGATTCAGCCGGGGCACGCGAAGGCGCTCCGGGTGCTCCGAGACAGCTACCTCGCGGTCGGGGACTTCGACGGACTGACGGAGCTCTACGCACAAAATGGAGATTGGGAAGGGCTGGTCGAGGTTCTGTCCGGCGCCGCCGACAAGGCAACGACTCCGGAGCTGAAGGTCGACCTCAGCTTTCGCTGTGCGACTATTTACGTCGACCGCCTCGGTGCCCCCGAGCGCGCATTTCGAAGCTACGAGCGAGTACTCTCGGTGCGCCCCGAGGATGCTCGAGCGGCTGCGGGGCTCGTGCCCCTTTACGAGAAGGACGAAAAATGGGGCAGGCTGCCTGGGCTCTACGAGATCCTGCTCGGCGCTGCCAACGAGGTCGAAGATAAACTCGCCATTTTGGACAAACTCGTCCACGTCTGCGGGCACCAACTTCAAGACCGCGCCGGTGCGTTTGCTTGGGCGCGCAAGGCCTATGAGCTCGCGCCCGCCCGGGAAAACGGGCTCGCGGCGTTCGAGGCGGCAGCCCGACTTTCGGATCAATGGCCCGGGTTCGTCGGGGCCCTGCTCGCCCGACTCTCGGCGATAGAGCCTTTGACCGACGGATCAGGGAGATCAGGCAAGAAGAGGAAGAAGAAGGAACCGCGGGAGAACGGGGACGCCGGGCGCCGCGGAGAGGTTCGTGCGCTGCGCGCGAAACTCGCAGAGGTGTACGCGCTCGAAATGGGCCGCACCGATGAAGCGGTGGCGACCTACCGGACCTTGGTGGAGGAAGACGAGGGCGACGATCTCGCCGTGCAGACGCTCGACCGGATTCTTCGCGAGGCCGACCGCCACGAGGACCTCCGATGGCTTTTCAGCATCCGGGTCGAGCGCGCGAACACGGCGATGAAGCTCGACCTGCTGGAAGAGTGGGCGATGCTCGAAGAAGAAGCGTTCGCCGCTCCGGAGCGCGCCATCGAGCTCTATCGGAGGATGGTGCAGATCGTGCCGCACCACGGCGGAGCACTGCGCGCTCTCGCGCGCTTGCTTCGAAACCAAGGTGATGCCGAGGGTGCAGTCGAAGTCATCGCGCTCGACCGAGACCAACGTCAGGGCGCCGACCGGGCGGCGCGTGAGGTCGAGCTCGCCCGTCTGCTCGCCGATCCGCTGCGCAAGCATGCCGACGCGCTGGCAGCGTGCCTCCGCGCGATGGAACTCGTGCCCAACGACGCACGTGCAGTCGACGTGATCGAACAGCTTCTCGCGGTTTCCGAGACTCGCGCCGCCGCGGCTGCCATCCTCGAACGGGTCTACGACGAAACGGGTGCAACACGCCGCCAAGCCGAGGCCCTGGAGGTGCTCATTGGGACGACGGCCGCTCACAGCGATCGACTCGCGCTCTATGCGCGGTTGGCAGACGTGCACGAGTTCAAGCTCTCCGATCCAGGGGCGGCCTTCGAAGTTGTCGCCCGAGCCGCCAGCGAGCTACCGAGCGAGCTTTCGCTGTGGGACCGACTGTCGGAGCTCTCGGCAAAATCCGGCAAGGATCAGGCGCTGGTCGATGCGATCGCGGCTGCGGTCCCGCCGATGGGACGAACGGGCCTGCCCGAGACCCTGGAGCTGGAGCTCGCGGAGCGTGCAGCAGCCTTGTACGAAGAGAAGCTCGGAGACGTCGAAAGAGCCCGACCGTACTTGGAGCGCGTGCTCGACCGGCGCCCCGGCCATGAGGCCGCCTTCCAGCGCCTCAAGCAGATCCTCACGACCCGCGAGCAATGGTCGCAACTGGCGTCGCTCTACGAGCGAATCATCGCGGCCACTTCTGAACGGGATCGGCGCGCGGAGCTCTTGGCCGAAGTGGCACTGCTAGCCGAAGACGTCATGGGCGAGCGACCTCGGGCGATCGCCTACTACGAGCGTATCCTGGAGCTCGACCCTACCCACGACCAGGCGACGCGCGCACTCGACGGCCTGTACGCTTCGGAGCAGCACTGGGACCGTTTGGTGCGACTGCTCGAGCGAAGGTTGCCCGAGGCGGTGGGAGACGAGCGGATCGGTCTCGAGCAACGCTTGGGTACGCTCCTCTTCGAAAGGCTGGCGAATCCGCCGGCTGCCTTGGATTACCTCGAGAGAGTATTGCGCGATCGGCCCTCTTCGATTGAAGCACGGCAGGTCGTCGAGAAAATGCTGGACGTTGCCGATCTGCGGTCGCGCGCCGCAATGGTGCTCGAAGCGGTTTACATGGACCGCGACGAAGTGCAGGACCTGGTGCGGGTGCTGGAAATTCGCCTGGAGTTCGCGAAGGACACCGGCCCGAGGCGAGATTTGCTCCGGCGTCTTGCCGAGCTTCGCGATGAGCGGTTGCGCGACGATCCGAGCGCGCTCGAGGCATTTGCCAGACTCATGCCGCTCGACCCCGACGACGCCCGTGCGCGCCAGCGGATGCTCGAGATCGCACGGCGCGTGAAAGAGCAAGCGCGCGCTGCGGGAGTCCTTGCCGCAACCGCTGCCGCCGCGGACGTGCCTTTGCCCCGGGCCGAGATTCTCTCGGATCTCGCACGTCTTTACGAGAGGGATCTCGACGACGTCGTTCGAGCCGACGCCGTGTACCGCGAAGTTCTCCAGCTCGCACCCGAAGACCCGGCCATCGCTCTTCCGGCCTGTCGATCGCTCGAGCACATCTACTCCGCCTCGAACGCCAACCTCCAGCTCTGCGAGATTCTCCGTCTCGAGATCAAACTGGACGATGACGCCGAACGGAGACGCGAGCTTCGCGGTCGCCTCGGAGAGCTGTGCGAAGCGGCGCTCGGCGACGACACCGGCGCGATCGCCGCTTGGAGCGCGCGATTGGTGGACGACCCGAACGATGCTCGGGCCCTCGCCGCGCTCGACCGACTGTACGAGCGCACGCAGAGCTGGAGGGAGCTCGTGGCCGTGCTGCGGGCGCGGGAGCGACTTGCAGAGGATGCCGCCGAGCGCCGAAATCTCCTCGTGCGAGTTACCGCAATCCTTGCGGATAAGCTCGCGGACGTGAGCGACGCGATCGCGTCGTGTCGCTCGGTAGTCGATGATTTCGGAGCCGACCGCGACTCGCTCGCCGCGCTTGCGACTCTCTACGAGCGCGTCGAGCGGTGGGCCGACGTAGCCGAGACGCTGGAAGCGGACCTGGCCCTGGCGGAGCTTCGCGAAGACAAGCTGGCGATTTTGGTGCGTCTGGGCGCAGTTCAGGAAGGAAAGCTGGGCAACGTCGAAGCCGCGATCGCGGCCTACCGGCAGGCACTAGGAATCGATCCATCACACGCGGCTTGCAGGCAGGCGCTCGAGACGATGCTCGACAACCCGAGCGCGCGAGGAGAAGCCGCCGCGATTCTCCGACCGCTCTACGAGGCCGACGGCCTCCACCAAAAGCTCCTCAAGGTGCTGGAGATTGAAGCGGAACATGCTCAATCAGCGCACGAGAGACTCGAAGTCGTTGCCGACGCGGCCGCTGTCGCCGAGGGTCCGCTCGGCGACCCCGTTCTTGCATTCTCGTTTGCCGCCCGAGGCTTGCGCGAGGCTTGTGCCGAACCACAGCTGCCGAAGTGGATCGAGCGCGCAGAGCGCCTCGCCGCCGCAACGGGAAAACACGCGGAGCTCTCCAAACTGTTCCAATCAGTCGTGGAAGACATTCTCGACGGCGAGCTACAGCTCGAGGTCACACTTCGCATCGCCGACACGGCTCGGTCTCGTCTCGGCGATTCGGCGCTTGCCAAAGAGTATTACGCGCGCGCCCTCGACCTTCGAAGCGACGATCGACACGCGCTGACCGCACTCGAATCGCTATACGAAGAGACGAGGGACTACCCGGCCCTGCTGGACATCATCAAGAGACGCGCGGACATCGCAGAGAACGACGCCGCGCGCAAACAACTCCTCTTCAAGGAAGCGCGACTCTGTGACGAGAAGCTCGGGGATGCTCGAGCGGCGATCGGCGTCTACGAGCGCGTCCTCGACATGGGGCTCGATACGGAGGCTGTTTCTGCGCTCGAGCGTCTGTACGCGCGTTCGGAGCGCTGGGACGACCTCATGTCTCTCTACGAGCGCCAGGTCGCCGCAACGAGCACGTCGAAGGAGCGGAAGGCGGCGCTGCACCACGCCATGGGGGCCGTCCTCGAAAAGCACATGCACGAGGTGGATCGGGCCTTCGACGAATATGCGACGGCGTTGACGATCGACCCTCTGCATCCGCAGACCGTAGCGTCGCTCGAAGTCCTCATGGCGCAAAGAGACTACGCGGCGCGCGCGGCCGAGATGTTGGAACCCGTATACCTGGCCCGACTCGACGGGCGGCGCGTTCTGTCGACCCTCGAAGCGCGTCTAGGCGCGAGCCAGGACCCGGACGAGCGACGGAGTCTCTTGCGCCGTCTCGCGAAGATGCACGAGGAGCAGGAGGAGAACTACGAAGCCGCGCTCGAGACGAGCGCGAAGCTTCTGTCGGAGGACCCGACCGACCAGGCGACATGGAGCGAGCTCGAACGGCTCGCGCGAGTCGCCAACGCGGAGCCGCGGCTCGCGGAGATCTATTCCGGCGAGCTCGCCAAGATCAAAGCCGACGAACCCGCCACGGCGCGGCTTGCGAGGCGAACCGGCGAGCTCCTGGAAGCGCAGAATGACATCGAGGGGGCGCTCTCCTTCTATCGGCGAGCTCACGCCTTCGACCCTGAGGCCAAAGACGGGACGTTCGACGCGATCGATCGGCTGCTTCGCGCCTCGGCCCGACACAAGGATCGCGTGAAGCTCTATCGGGACGCACTGGACTACATCCGCGACCCACGAGAACGACTGGCCGCTCTTCACACGGTTGCGCAGCTCGAAGAAACCGAACTTGGGGACGATGCGGCGGCGATCGAGACGTACCGCGCCGCGCTCGATGCGGACGAGGGGGATTACCTGGCGCTCGACGCGCTCTCGCGGCTCTACGCGCGAGCGGGTCGGTGGCGCGACCTCGCGGAGCTGACACGGCGGCGCGCCGAGCAGAGCGCGCTTGGGGAAGACGAAGCGCGCTTCCGCATGGACCTGGCCAAGCTCCTTCTCCAGAAGCTCGACGACCCAGCCGCGGCCATCGACGAGCTTCAAACGGTCGTGGAGTTGGCCCCGGCGGGATCCGGAGGGCCGGCGGCCGAGGCCGTCGATGCCCTCGAGCAACTGTTGCGGTCGGTCGAACACAAGGTCCGCGTCGTCGACATCCTGAGACCGATCTACGAGCGCGCGGACGAGTGGCGCCGGCTCGTCGCTCTCAACGACGAACGCGTTGCGATGGCGACCGACGACGGCGAGCGCATGTCGATTCTGCGCGAAAACGCGACCCTCTGGGAGGAGCGCGGCGGCGACCCGGGCAAAGCCTTCGACGCGATGCGACAGGCATGGACGCTCGATCCCGAGGATCGCGACGCGCGCGAGCAGCTCGAGCGGCTCGCCGGGTTGACGAACCGGTGGAACGAGCTGGCAGAAGCCTACGACGAGGCGATCTCCGGGACCGACGGCGTAACGAAGCGCGAGCTTCTCGCGGCTTTGGCGCAGCTCCACGACAAGCGGCGCGACGATCCGCGAAGTGCACTCGCGGCCTGGGGCCGCCTGTTCGCGCTCGACGAGAGTGAGCTGCAGCCGCTCGAGGAAATGGATGCGCTCGCGACCCTCCTCAGCGACTGGACGACGCTCGTGAACGTGCTCACGAAGAAGACCGAACTCGTCGCCGACGACGAAGCGCGCGCGAGCACTTGGCGGCGCATCGGCGAGGCCAAGCGCGACATGCTCGAGGACCCCGGCGGCGCGATTGAAGCTTACGAGCGCGCGCTGGAGCTCGAGCCGAACAGCACCTACACGATCGACGAGCTCATCGCGCTCCATCAGCAGCGTCGGAGTGCTGCGCCGCTCGTGGAGCTCTACCGTCGACGGGTCGAACTGTGCGATGCGAGCGAGACAGACCTCAGATTTCGGCTGCTGATCGACTCCGCAAGCCTCCTGGAAAGCGAGCTCGGGGACCGGCCCGAAGCGATCGAATGCCTCGTGCAGGCGCTCGCCTTCTCCCCAGACAACGCAGACGTGCTCCGTCGGCTCGACAGCCTCTACGCCCACCAGCGAATGTGGCCGGAGCTCCTCGACAACTTGAAGGTACAGGCCGCCTTGGCGTCTGACGCCGGGGCTGCACGAGCCCTCAAGAAGAGGGTCGCTGGCCTCTACCTGCTGGAGCTGCGGGACCCGCAAGCCGCGCTCGAAACGTATCGCGAAGTGTTGTCCGGCGGTTTCGACGCGGAATCCGTCACGGCCATCGAAGGCATTGGCGAAACCCACGACGAACTTCGAGTGGACGCCGCTGACGCCCTCGAGCCCGTCCTGCGCGCGGCTGGTAAGTATGCCGAGCTCACGTCCGTGCTCGAGCTGCGGCTTCGGTCGCAAACGGAGCCCGCGGATCGCGGTCACACCCTGCGAACCATGGCCGATGTTCTCGAGCGGTCACTCGCGGACTACGATCGGGCGCAGACCGCACTGCTGCGTGCGCTAGCCGAGGAACCACACGATGCGTCGCTGCACGGGCACATCGAGCGACTGGCGGAGCACTCGGGAACCGAGGGCTGGCGGCGCTACGCCGATGCGCTCCAGGAGCGGGCAGCGGCGCTTCTCGACGCGAACGTTGCAGCGGATCTGTTCGTGCGGCTCGGCGAAGTCAGCGAGTACAAGCTCGACGATGCGTCGCGAGCAGCCAAGGCGTACGCTGCAGCCGTAGAGCGTTCCGGAGACACGCCCTCCTCGCTGGCGAGCCTTGACCGACTCTTTGTTCGCCTTGGCGACACGCGCGCCTTGGCGGACATTCTCGAGAGACGCACTGCGGTGGAAGCCAACCCCAACGACCGTGCGGATCTGCTCCACCGTCTCGCGAACCTTCAGATCCGAGAGTTCGGCGAGTCGTCTCGGGGACTCGCAACGCTTCGACATGCGATCGAACTCACCACCGACCACATTCCGAGCCGAGAGACGCTCGAGACCCTGCTCGAGGAAGACGCTCTCTTCGACGAAGCGTTCGACGCGTTGGAATTCGTGCACCGTACGCTCGGCCGCGGCGAGGATCTCGCCAGACTCTACGAGAGGCGCGTGTTCCGAGGGCAAACGATCGTCGACCGAACGCGCGCGCGCTTGAATCTCGCGCGCATCTTGGAAGACACGGTCGGCGATCGGGCGCGCGCCCAGCAAGTCGTGGAGGCTGCCCTGGCGGAGGATCCCTCCGACGAAGAGGCACTGTCGGAGCTCGAGCGTCTGGCCGCGGTCAGCGGAAGCTGGGAGCGCGCATGCACTGCGCTCTGGGCCGCCCTCGATCGTGCACTCGATCTTCCCGCCACGACACGGACGGAGCTCTGGGTCCGGTTGGCCGGCTGGTGCCGGGACAGACTTCGGGACGCGCGCAAAGCCGAAGACGCGTACGCAAGGGCGCTGGCGATCGAGCCGGAAAACATCGACGTACTGCGGGCGCTCGAAGACATCAGACGCGCGCCTGGGCGGGAGCGTGAACTCGTGCAGACGCTCAGGGCGCGCGCACGTGTGGAGGCCAACGAATCGGCGAAGCGCGGGCTCTTGCACGAGGCCAAAGAGATCGCCGAACGAGTCGTCGGTGATCGACAGCTCACCGAAGACACGTTGCGCGATCTCGTAGCGCAGGACGACGGCGACCAGTGGGCGCTCGAGGAACTGACCAAGCTCCGCGAGGCAGCCGGCGACCACGCCGAAGTCGTACAGCTGCTCACTCGTCGTGCCGAGCTTGCCGCCGGAAACGGCGAGGCTCTCGCTCTCAAGCACCAAGCTGCGCGAGTCCTCATGCGCGAACTTCACGACGCGCCCGGCGCAATCGCGTTCTACGAGGAAATCCTCGATGCGGATCCAACCGACGGGCCGGCGGCCGAGGCCTTGAGGGCGCTGTACGTAGAGAGAGGGCAGTACCGAGAACTCGCGAAGTTCTTGGCACGTCTCATCGACGTGGCAACCAGCCAAGAGGCGCGTACCGCGCTGCGCCTCGAGTTGGCCGAACTCTACGATCATCGCTTCCAGGCGCCCGAAGACGCGATCGAGACCCTGCGAGCCATTTTGGACGAGGATCCGAGTCACGACGAAGCAGCCATCCGTCTTTCGCAGCTCTACGAGGTGACCGGGCGCGACGCCGAGCTTGCCGACTTGCTGCGGTCCCAGCTCGGCGGGGCGCAAGACCGAGCGGACGTGGCGACGGAACTCTCCCTCTTGGTCCGGTTGGGAGAAGTGCAGGAGCGGCGGCTCAACGATGGCACAGCGGCGCAGCACACCTATGAGCAAGTGCTGGAACGGGAGCCGACGCACCGTTCCGCGCTCGAGGCAATCGCGAGGATGAGCGAAAAGCGGGCCGACTGGGAACGGGCGGCCGGGGCACTCGGGAGGTTGATCGAACTCTCGAGCGATGCGAGCGGCGTTCCGTGGGCGCTCCGCCTCGCCGAGGTGCGCGAAAAAATGGGTGACTCGGATGGATCCGAGGCAGCGCTGCAACAGGGCCTTGGGCTCGACCCGACGAACGCGGGCCTTCGGGCAATGTTGCGACTTCGCTGGGAAAGGGCCGAGAAATGGGAGGACCTTGCGAATCTGCTCGTCGGGGACGCCGATCTGATTGCCGCGACGTATTCGCCCGGTGCCGATGACTCACGCGACGGAAAAGCCCCCAACGCGCCGCGAAGCGCCGTGACGTCGGGGATCTCTTCCGCGACGCCAGCCCTCGCGGGACCCATCCTCGAGCAGGTCAAGCTCCTGCGAGCAGCAGCCGAGATTCATGTCTTCCGGCGCAAGCGGCCCGGCGATGCGATCGAGATCTACGAGCGCGCCGCCCAGCTCGTCCCGCACGACCGAGAGCTTCTGCTCGCGCTCTGCGACGCGTACAGCGCGGCCCAACGCGGTCGCGACGCTGCCCACGTGCTCGAAAAGGTCATCGCGTCCTTTGGAAGCAGGCGGACCAAGGAGCTCGCTCTCTACCATCATCGCTTGGGGCAAGCGCTCGCCCAACTCGGCGACAAAGACGTCGCTCTCGCCCAACTCGACATGGCATTCAAGATCGACCCCGGTTCGGTGAGCGTCTTGCGCGATCTCGGAGTACTGGCGTTCGAGACCAATGACCTCGATCGCGCCCAAAAGACCTTCCGCGCGCTCCTTCTGCAGAGGCTCGATCCCAAGGCGGGGATCTCGAAGGGAGAGGTCTTCTACTATCTCGGCGAGATCAGCGCCAAGCAGGGCGACAAGGCCAAGGCGTTGCAGATGTTCGAGCGTGCCATTGAAAACGATCCCGCGCTGGATCGCGCACGGGCAAAGCTCACCGAACTCAAGGGATGACGGCGGGGAGAAAGGAGTGGGCGCGCGAATTCTCGGGATCGCGCTGGGGCTGGTCGCGCGCCTTTGGCTCGCGACCCTCCGCGTGCGGGTGATCGAGCACCCCGCTCTCGCGAGCGTCCAAGGACGGCCGTGGGTGCTCGCTTTCTTGCATGGGACGCAGTGGCCGCTTCTCGCTTGGCACAGGCGCAAACGCACGGTAGTGCTGGTAAGCCTGTCACGGGACGGCGCCATGCAGGCTCGCGCGCTGGCAATCCTCGGCTTCTCGGTCGTGCGCGGGTCCAGCTCCCGCGGCGGGACCGGCGGGCTCGCAGGCATCGTGCACGCTATGAAGCGGTGGCATGCGGATGCAGCATTTGCGGTCGACGGCCCGCGAGGGCCGTACGGCGTAGCTAAGGCGGGAGCGGTCGTGGCGGCCCGAGCCACCGGAGCGCTCGTGGTCCCAATGGCCGGAACGATTCGACGGGGTGTCGTGCTTCGGAGTACGTGGGATCGCTTCGCCTTGGCCTGGCCGTTCACGCGCGTCGACGTGGCGCTTGGTTCGCCCATCGATCCGACCAGTCCCACTGTCAACGCCCGGAGAGAACTAGAACGCGCCCTCGCGGAGCTGAATGCGGATCTGCAAGCGAGGGTAGCTCGACCGGCCCCTCAGTAGCGCCTCAACGCGCAACCGCCAGCGCGTCAATCTCGATACCTACGCCGCGGGGGAGCGCCGAGACCTGAACCGTGCTGCGCGCCGGGTAGGGCGCCCGAAAGGTGCGGCCGTAGACTTCGTTGACGATCGCGAAGTGGCCGAGATCGACAAGGTAAACGGTGGTCCGGACGACGTCGTCGAAGCCGAGCCCAGCGCTGGATAGGATCGCGCCGAGGTTTTTCATGACTCGCTCGGTCTGAGCGGCAATATCGCTACCGACGACTTGCCCCGTCTCGGGATCGAGCGGAATTTGCCCGCTCACGAAAAGCAGGCCACCCGAACGTACGGCTTGGGAATATGGGCCGATCGCGCCGGGGGCGTCCTTTGCGGTAATCGCTTCCTTCATTGGTGGGGTCCCCTTTCCTTCCGCGGTCTGTCTCTCCGACGCAGCTCAACGCGCAGGTCACAACCGCTGACGCCCAGCAAGCGCGCGGGCCATCGTGATTGGGTCCGCGAACTCGAGGTCCCCCCCGTGCGGAACCCCGCTGGCGATACGCGTGATTTTGAGCCCCAGCGGCTCGAGGTCGCGTTTCAAGAGGAGCGCGGTCGCCTCCCCGTCGACGCTCGGCGGCGTCGCGACGATCACTTCGGTCACGCCGTCGACACGGATTCGCTCGATCAGCCTCCCGATCGGCAAGTCCTCCGGGCCGACGCCTTCCAGCGGCGATAGCAATCGCCCAAGCACGAAATAGCGGCCGCGGATCGCCGCGGCTCGCTCGATGGCGAGCAGGTCGTGCACGCGCGCCACGACACATAGAACGTTCGCGTCGCGTTTCGTGTCGGAGCACACATCGCACACGGCGTGACCGCCCTTGAATTCGGCGACATTGCCGCAGCGCTCGCACGGCCCGAGTTCGTCCCGCAAAGTCGCAAGCTCCGTTCCGAGCTCGCGCGAAATCGCCTGGTCGGCCGTGAGCAACCATAGAACGAACCTGTGCGCAGTCTTTTCCCCCACTCCCGGGAGGCGGCCGAACAACTTGGTGATCCGGCGGACCTTGGGGGTCACCGCGGCAGTGTCCCAGCGAGCAAAGCTACACCAGACCGGGAATCTTCACGCCCCCGGTCACCTTTTCCAGCTCGGCCTCCATTTCCTTGTCGGCCTGCTCGATCGCCTGATTGACCGCGGCGCACACGGCGGCGAGCACGAGGTCCGTCTCTTCGGCAGCCAGGGTTTCCTTGTCGATCTCGATGCGCTTCAGACTGCGACCGAGCGTGACAACGACCTTGACCTTGCCCCCGAGACCCTCCGTCGTGAGCTCGCGCTCCTTGAGCTCGTCCCTCGCCCGATCGATCTTCCGCTGCATGCGCGCGGCTTGACGCATGAGCTCGTTCATTCCACCGCGAAACTGCATCGTTGTCTTGTACCTTATCCATCCGTGCCAGGAAGCTTCACGTCCAGCACTTTAGCGCCGAAGAGACGGATCGCCTCCTCCACGAGCGGGTGGGTCTGAATCGCCGTGCGTGCCTGAGACATCTCCACGGAACGGCGCTCGGCGTCTACCGCGGCGATCGTACGGGCGCCGTTCGACGACTTGGCCGAGGCATCGATCGCGACTTGTGTGGCCGGTCCGAAGTGGGCACGTGCTTCGCGCGTGAGAACCTCGAGCGCTTCGGCGTCGGTGGCCCGACCCGCGACGAAACCCGCGCTCTGCTCGAAGCCGACGACGACCCTCGCGGCGCTGATTTCGACGGGAATGGCGTGCTCGAGAGCCGAGGCAACCCCTGGGCGCGCGCTCCGCACGCGCTCGAGGATGCTTCGCCAAGCGTCCATTTCGGCCAAGGGACTGGCCGCGGCCGGAACGACCGAGAGATGGGGACCCCGTACCGGAGGAGTGGGCGAGGCGCTCTCGGCAGCTAGCGCGAGCGCACCCCGCGTGCGGGCGCCTCCAGCGGCTTCGGAAGAGGCCGCGGAGACGCTCGGCACGCTCCTCCCGCCGGAACCTCCCATGCCACCTCGCGGTACGGACCCTGGAGGCGGCGCGCCTCCGAGGCGGCGTTCGAGATCACCGACACGCGCCAGCAGTTCGTCGAGCGGCAAGAGCGGCGGACGTCGCGCCAAGCGCACGAGCGCCATCTCGAGGGCCATTCGAGGCTGATTGCTTCGAACGATGCCGTCGTAGGCGTTCGAAAAGCCTTGGAAGCACCGCGCTAGATCGTCGGCATCGGCCCGGGATGCGAGTGCAACGACATCCCGCACCTCCTCGTCGGCCAAATCGAGTAACTCTCGCAGACTCGGTCCGCCGCCCGCCTGCGCAGCGCTGGTATCGGCGCATACCTTCGCGACCACGAGATTGCGCAAGTGGCGCAGGACGTCCCGGGTCACGTGCACCAAGTCGAACCCTTGGCGGGCCAACTGCTCGACGACGCCCAAGCAAGCCGCAGCATCGCCGCCGACCAGCGAGTTCGCCAGCTCGTGGAGGATCTGTCGATCCGCGACGCCCAGCACGCGCGTGACGTCGTCGCCGGAGACTTTTTCGCCGCTGAACGCGATGACCTGATCGAGCAAACTCATTGCGTCGCGCATCGACCCCGCGGCCTCGCGGGCCAGAGTCTGGACGGCAGAGGCGTCGGCCACGATGGCTTCTCGGGCCAGCACTTGCTCCAGCCGACCCGCGATCATCTGAGTCGGGATCAGCTTGAAGTCGTAGCGCTGGCACCGGCTCAAGATGGTCACGGGAACTTTGTTGGCCTCGGTGGTCGCGAAGATGAACTTCACGTGCGGTGGCGGCTCTTCGAGAGTCTTCAAGAATGCGTTCCACGCCGAGCTCGAGAGCATGTGCACTTCGTCGACGATGTAGATCTTGAAGCGGTCCCGGGCCGGGCGAAACGTCATCCCTTCCTGGAGCCGCCGCACCTCGTCGACGCCGTTGTAACTGGCTCCGTCGATCTCCTGGACGTCGAGGTCGTTGCCCGCCGTGATCTCGCAACACGGAGAGCACCGGTTGCAAGGCTTCGCCGTCGGACCGTTCTGACGGCCATCGGGGCCTACGCAGTTCAGACACTTCGCGAGGAGACGCGCGCTCGTCGTCTTGCCGACGCCCCTCACTCCCGTGAAGAGGAAAGCGTGCGCCACGCGGCCCGTGCCGATCGCGTTGGCGAGCGTTCGGGCAACGTGGTCTTGGCCGACGAGGTCGTCGAATGTCTGAGGGCGATACTTCCGAGCGAGGACCAGGTAGCTCACGCGCCATAGCGCTTACAACGCGCGGCGCAGGAATGCGAGAGTCGCCCTCAACTCTGCCGCTTCAGCTCTTGGACGAGCTCGGGAACCGCGACGAATAGGTCTGCGACGAGCCCGTAGTCGGCGATTTGGAAGATGGGGGCATCGCCGTCCTTGTTGATCGCGACGATTACTTTCGACGCCTTCATCCCGGCGATGTGCTGGATCGCCCCGGAGATGCCGATCGCGAGGTAGAGTTGCGGCGCCACGGTGCGCCCGGTCTGCCCGACTTGGAGCTCCGGCGGCGCATAGCCGGCATCGCAGGCCGCGCGGCTGGCACCCAGCGCCGCCCCGAGCGCGTCGGCCAGCGGTTCGAGGACCTGCTTGAATTGCTCCTTCAGCGCGCGGCCCCCGGAGACGACGACGCGAGCCTCGCCGAGGTCCGGCCGTTCGCTCTTGCTCGCCTCGAGCGCGAGGAAGTCCACGCGGGCGGCCGCGGAATCGTCCGCTGCCCGAGAAACGCTCTGCACGGCACTCTCGCCACCGCTCGGCTCCGCCGCGGCGAACTCGGTCTGTCGAACGCTCACGACCTGTGCGGGAGTCAGAATCTCCAACCATCCGAACGCATTGCCGGCGTACATCGGGCGGCGATAGCTCCGCCTCGCGCCTTCGACCTTGACCATATTGATGTCCGGCGCGTAGCCCGCGGCGAGCTTCGCCGCGAGACGCGGGGCCAGATCTTTGCCAAATGCGGTCGCGGTCACGGCGACCGTGTCGAAACCATCGTCCCGGAAGACTTTCGTCACGGTCGGTGCGTACCGCTCGCAAACGTAATTCTCGAGTGACGGGTCGTCGCAGACGAGCACCTTCTGGGCGCCAAACGCGGTCAGCTCCCGGCTGGCGTCCTTCGCGCCGCCGCCCAGCGCGAGAATCGAAAAAGGAGCGCCGAGCTGCCGGGCGAACGCGATTGCGCTGTACGTCGACTTTCGGACTTTGCCTTCGACGATTTCTGCCACGACCAGTGTCCCAGTCATCCGATCACCTTCGCTTCCGTCTTGAGCCTGCTCACGAGATCCTTCACGTCCTTGACTTTCACCCCCGCGGCGCGCCTCGGCGGAAGCTCGGCGCCCGCGTATCTTACCCTCGGCGCCGCTGCCGCAGCCACGTCGGCAAGCTTCTTCTCCACGAGCGGCTTCTTCTTCGCCGCCATGATGGCCATGAGCGCCGCGAAGCGAACGCCGTCGGGGTAAGCATGCGCCGGTGCGGTGGTCTTGGATCGCACGCTCTTCGGATGAACGATCTTGTCGATCACGGTCACGACCGCGGGGAGCGTTACGCGCACCTGCGCGGTCGCGCCTTCGACTTCCCTGCCGACGACGAGCGCCTTGTCGTCTTCGCTCTGGATGGATCCCGCGAACGTCGCCTGAGGCCACCCGAGGTACTCGGCCAACATTTGGCCCACAGCGTTCGATTCGTGCTCCGCCTGCTGATAGCCCAGCAGAACCAGATCCGGCTTCTCTTCCCCGACGATCGCCGTCAGCCCTCGAGCGACCACGTCGCCGTCGAGGCCGTCGTCCGTCGCGTCGACTCGAATCGCGCGATCGGCACCTGTCCCGAGCATGGCCCGCAGCATCGAATCGGCTTCTTTGGGCCCGAACGTCACGACGACCACCTCGCCGAGGCGCTGTTTCGGGTTCGCCCCGTTCTCGGTCAGGCGAAGTGCCGCTTCGAGCGCGTATTCGTCGTAAGGACTCGGCTTGGATTCGAGGCCCGAGGTGTCGATCTTGCCCTGCGCGGAGAGCCGAATCTTGTTCAAGTTCTCCGGGTCGGCGACCCGTTTGACGGCTACGAGGATCTTCACGGTGCGTCCTTTGCTCGTTGGGTAAATGACTTCAATTCATCGATGACCGAAAGTGAGTAATGCGCACTTCTGCATTCCAAATTTTTCGCGCCTGAACGCGTTTGGGACCAGGCGGTTCGCGCCGAGCCCAGAGCCGGATAGAAGCGCCAGCGTCCTGCGTCAACCGGGGTCGAGCGCGCAGAGTAGAACTTTCCGAAATCTTTTCTCACTTTTCCGCCTTGCCGAGGGTGCTACATTGCGCGGGCGGGATCCTTCTTTTGGGTAGGTGAGGTGTTATGAAAGCGACGCGCGGTGCCTTCCTTTTTTGTGCGATCTCTCTTTTCCTGGCATTCGCTGCTGCAGGCTCGGGCTGCGGTAGAACGGATCTCGACGTTTCCGAGTCGGAGGCGCTGCCCGATGGAGCGCTTCTCACACTCGACGGCGCGGCGCCAGGAGTCGACGGCACTTCACCAGCCGTCGACGGAACTACGCCCGCGGTCGACGGCTCGTCGCCGGTCGCAGACGCGACTCGGCCCGACGTCTTCGCGGACGTGGTCATCGCCGATCGGAAGGGGGACATGGGAACATCTGACTCGCCGGCGGTCGGCGACGTCAATGCGCGCGACGTCGTGGCGGACGTGCATGCCGACGTAGGCGTGGATGCACCAACCGAAGGCGGCCCAGGGTGTCAGCCCCCCGCGACAACGTTGTGCGGCGCCACATGCGTCAACGTTCTCACGGACCCGAACAACTGCGGAGGGTGCGGCACTGCGTGCCAAGGGGGTCTCGTCTGCTTGCTAGGCCAGTGTACATTGAGCTGCGCTGGCGACGCGGGCGCGGCTCTGACCAATTGCAGCAACGCTTGCGTCAACCTCCAGACCGACCAGAACAATTGCGGCGCGTGTGGCAGGGCATGTACAGGCGGCGAGCAATGCACGGCCGGCGTGTGCGCGTGCCCCACGGGTCAGACTCTTTGCAACGGCCAGTGCGTCAACCTCACGCAGAACGCTGCGAACTGCGGTGCCTGCGGGACAGCGTGCGCGACGAATCAAGTCTGCAACGCGGGAGCGTGCACGCTCGTGTGCGCCCCCCTGACCAATTGCAACAACGCATGCGTCAACCTGACGGACGACAACTTCAACTGCGGCGCGTGCGGCAACACGTGCGGCGCTCCGTCGACGTGCACGGGCGGGACGTGCGTTTGCCCCGAGGGGACGGTCTACTGCAACGGCACGTGTCTCTCGGTCGCGGCCGATCCGAACAACTGCGGTGCGTGCGGGACGAAGTGCGGCCCGGGGCAGTCGTGTGCGGGCGGCTCGTGCGTCTGCCCGAACGGCAACGTCGAGTGCAGCGGTGCCTGCATCGACGTCCAGAACGACAATGCCAATTGCGGCGGGTGCAACGCGCGCTGCGCGGCCGGAAGGCAGTGCGTCGCCGGCCAGTGCGCTTGTCCCAACGGTGGGATCGCGTGCAATGGCGGGGCATGCACGGCCGTGCAGAGCGACCCGCTCAATTGCGGTGGATGCGGCAATGCCTGCGGCGCGGGAGAGGTTTGCAATAACGGCGCGTGCGTCACGACGTGTACTGGCACCGACGCCGGACAGTCGCTTACCAACTGCAACGGCGCGTGCGTCGACGTGACCACCGACAACCTCAATTGCAGCGCCTGCAACAAGCAATGTCCCGTCGGTGGAAGCTGCGTGGGCGGCATCTGCACCTGCGGCGCAGGCGACACCCGGTGCGGCACGACATGCACGAACACGAACGCCGACGACGCCAACTGCGGCGGCTGCGGGATACGCTGCGGACCGAATACCACCTGCCAGAATGGGGCATGCACCGCCGGCTGCGGAGCGGGCGGCCTTACCGCCTGCACTGCCGCCGTCCGCGGGCCGATGGGCATGATGATGATGGCGACGACCTGCGTCGACCTGAGCACGAGCGCCGCCAACTGCGGCGCGTGCGGCACTGCCTGCGACGTCGGCTCGGCCTGCGTCGACGGAACGTGCACGTGCGCGGCCGGGGACACGCAGTGCGTGGGTGGCGCGTTCATGGGACGAGGTCTCTGCGTCGACCTCCAGCAGAGCAACACGAACTGCGGCACGTGCGGAACGCGGTGCCCGGGCGCGACGCCTCGGTGCTCGCAGGGCACCTGCGTCATCACGTGCCTCTCCGGTCAATCGCAATGCGGCAACAACTGCGTCGACTTGACGAGCAGCAAGGCGAATTGCGGCTTCTGCGGGGTGAACTGCGGGGGAAACCTGACCTGCGTCAACAGCGCTTGCACCTGCGCGGCGCCGTATGTCGACTGCGCAGGGACCTGCGTGGACACCACCACGAGCAACGCGGACTGCGGGAGCTGCGGCACGGTGTGCGTCGCTCCGTCGACGTGCCAAAACGGCGCCTGCAAGTAGAGCGATCGAAGCGAGGCCGAGGGCGGCTCGGCAGGGTGTGGACCTTGCCGAGTAGCCGGCCGCGACTGACGGTCGGTCGACGCGCCAGGGCGCGTGTCTGACAAGACCGGCTCCAGGAGCTACGAACCCCTTCGCGATGCCCATCACCACGGACTATCTCGTCATCGGAAGTGGAGTTGCCGGTCTGTCATTTGCCCTCGAGGCGGCCGCCCACGGCGACGTGCTGATCGTTACGAAGCGCAGCGCCGAGGAGTCGAACACGAAGTACGCCCAAGGGGGCATCGCCGCGGTTTTGAGCGCTGCAGATTCATTCGAGTCGCACATCTCGGACACGATCCAGGCGGGGGCCGGGCTCTGCCACGAACTCGCCGTGGAGGTCTGCGTCAAAGAGGGACCAGCACGTATTCGGATGCTGCAGGATATCGGCGCTCGGTTCGATCGCGCCGAGAGACCCGTCAACGGAGATCCGGATCTGGACCTTCACCTCGAAGGAGGGCATAGCGCGCGACGCGTGGCGCACTCGGCCGACATGACCGGTCGCGAGGTGGAGCGCGCTCTTCTCGCTGCCGTCGCACGCTCGCCCCGGATTCGCATGCTCGAAGGCCACACCGCGGTCGACATCATCACGATGGCAAAATACGGTGGTCCGGAGGTGTGCGCGGGCGCTTACGTGCTCGACGAGACCAGCGGCAAAGTGCTGACCATTCTCGCGCGAGCCGTCGTGTTGGCTTCGGGAGGCGCGGGTAAAGTGTACCTCTATACGACGAACCCGGACGTCGCGACCGGCGACGGGGTCGCGATGGCGTTTCGCGCGGGCGCCGAGGTCGCCAATATGGAGTTCTATCAATTCCATCCGACGTGCCTCTATCACCCGCAGGCCCGGCGCTTTCTGATTACCGAGGCGATGCGCGGCGAAGGGGCCGTTTTGAGGCGCATCGATGGAACTCCATTCATGAAGGCGCACGATCGACGGGGGGACTTGGCACCGCGCGACGTCGTGGCGCGAGCGATCGACTTCGAAATGAAGCGGACGGGCGCCGAACACGTGCTGCTCGACATCACCGACAAGAAGCCGGACTTCATCCGAGAGCGCTTTCCGGGCATCCATGAAGAGTGCCTTCGCTGGGGAATCGACATCACGCGCCAGCCAATTCCCGTCGTTCCTGCTGCGCACTTCATGTGCGGGGGAATCACGACGAACCTCGAGGGGAGGACGACGATTCCGGGGCTTTGGGCGATCGGCGAGTGCGCGTGCACAGGGCTGCACGGGGCCAACCGCCTCGCCAGCAACTCGCTCTTGGAAGGATTGGTCATGGCTCACCGGGCGGCGGAGACGCTCGCCTCGACGCTCGACCGAAGCAGGCTTTGGCCGGACGTGCCGGAGTGGGAAGTCGGCAGCGCCACGCCGAGTGAAGAGGCGGTGGTCATCACGCACAACTGGGACGAAGTCCGCCGGCTCATGTGGAACTACGTCGGGATCGTCCGTTCGAACACCCGACTTCGTCGTGCGGCGCGACGGATCGCGCTCCTGCAGGAGGAGATCGTCGAATACTACTGGAAGTACTTTGTGACGCGGGACCTGCTCGAGCTTCGCAACCTCGCCACTGTGGCCCAGCTCATCGTCGAGTGCGCCGCAAGTCGGCACGAAAGTAGGGGGCTGCATTTCACGAGCGACTATCCGGAAACGGATGCCAAACTCGCGATCGACACGGTGGTAAAGCGCGGCGTGCCGGCACACTTGCGCGGGCGGTAGCCGTCGCGGTCTTTCAACAAGCGGACTCGGTCTCGCCTCCTCCAGCCGCCGACGAAACCGTCTCTCGCGCCCAACGCGCATAGTCCCCCCTCGCGATCGCATCACGTGCCCCGGACATGAGCTCTCCGTACCAATGCAGATTGTGGAGGGAGAGAAGACGCAGGCACAAGATCTCGCCGGACAGGTACAGGTGCCGAAGGTATGCGCGCGAATACCCGCCTCGACAGCATGCGCAAGAGCAACGTTCGTCGATCGGGCGCGGGTCTTCTCGCCACCGAGCTTGCTTGACGACCACGGTTCCGACCCGGGTGATCGCCTGACCGTTCCGGGCGTTGCGCGTCGGCAGCACGCAGTCGAACATGTCGACTCCGGCGCCGATGGCAGCGAGAAGATCGCGAGGTGTACCCACGCCCATCAAGTAGCGGGGACGTTCCGAGTCGAGCAGCGGGGCGACCTCATTGAGCGTTTCGTACATGGCTTCGATCGACTCGCCCACCGAGAACCCGCCGAGCGCTAGCC
>JBAULD010000126.1:0-7325 GCA_049578005.1 Polyangiaceae bacterium | reverse complement strand
GGGTTGGCCTCGGCAGCTTCGATCGCGAGCTGTTGGTTGAGGTTTTGCGCGAGACTCGTTCCCTTGGCGGGGTTCGCCGTCGACCGGCCGCCGCTGCTGCTTCCTCCGCCGCCCGCGCTTGCGCCTCCTCCGCCGGGGCCGGGGAGGCTTCCTCCACCGGGGATCGCCGAATCGCAGCCGTTATTGTGAACCCAGGCCTTCGCGGCGCCGACGAAGTACGTGTGCGTATCTTCGACTTCGAAGTTGTAGACCGTCTCGCGCACGTCGAGCGGTGTGACGCCCTCGACTTCGACCTCGCCGCCACCTTCCGCGAGGATCGGCTCGCCTGCCTCGAGCTGCGAAGCGGCGACCCAACCTCGGTCCGTCGTTCCGAAAAGGTGAGTCGGGGTCGCTCGGAGCACATCCGAGCCCCGCAAGCGGACCTCGACCAGCGGCTGGTCCCGGGTGACGAAGGTGCGAAGAACGCGCTCGGTCCGAACCGCGCCCGTCGCCTCGTCGCGCGATAGGACGGCGTCGCCTGCGTGGACGGCTTCGATGGGACGCGGTCCTAGGGGCGTATCGACTGCGGTCCCCGCCGAGAAGCACATGCTGCCCAGGTTGGAAGCGACGGCGTCGCGCCCTGCCCGGCCTGTGTCGTCGTTCGGGTCGTACGTATAGGAGGCTCCCTGATAGGGAAACACCGCCTCGGAACGCACGGGCAGGATGAAGCTCCCGAGGACCTCCTTGGCAAAGAACCCGAGTACCGTATTGACCGGGCACATGATCGCGTTCGCGAGCGCGACCTTGCAGACCATCCAGGCCTCGACGCGAACGCGCATCAGCGAAACAGGGCTGTTCGTGATCGTCGGATACGAGGGCTGACTGCTCGCCGCGTCCGCACCACCCGGCTGATCGCCGGGAGGAAACTTGACGTCGACCAGGACGATCGTTCCGTCCATGATCGACGGTGCAAGCGCGATTTCCGCGGCCGTTCGCACGTAATCGGCGCGAGACTTCGTCAGCGTGTTCACCGACGAGTCCCCACCGTTCGGGTCGACTCGATGTGGATTTTCCGCGACGATCACGGCCCCCGCCCTCGCCGCGGCGAAGGCGGCGTGGTCCACGAGGAGCTTGGTGGAATAGGCGATGCTCGCCTGCCACAGACACAGGAAGAACGTGAAGAACGGCAGGAACGCGATCAGAAATTCGACATAGACGGCGCCGCTCGTGCCTCTCCGGGCCTGCGTCGGCGCGGGCGCAGATGGGCCTCCCCAGGTCCGGCCGCCCCGTCCCGGCGTTCGCGCCCTTCTGGCCGCTCGACACTCCAAAGCCGACCTCCGCTGCGCTCTTCGCGCTCTCGGAGACTAAGTCCTCACACCGCTGCGCCGCACGTCACCCCAATGGGGGACACGCCCGCGCTTCGCCCCGAGAGTCCGCCGAGATGCAGACTTCTAAGCGGCGGCTGCGCTATCTCGCGGCTGCCGTAGCGCCCGCGAGCAGCCACTGCCCGTGGCGGACATCCTCCGCTCGGACCATGAAGATGACTTCCTCCGCCACGTTCGTCGCGTGGTCGGCGATGCGCTCGAGGTACTTCGTGACGCGGATCACGCGAAGACCCGCGAGCACTTCGTCGCGTCGCACGGACATGTGCGCCGTCATCGCGGCGATGATCGCCGCGCAGCGCCGATCGACCGCGTCGTCGCAACCGAGGACCCGGTGGGCTCCGCGGTCGTCCCAGCGCACGAAAGCCTCGAGGGCCCCGTGCAGCATGTCGAGCGCAGCAACGGCCATCGATTCGAGCTCTCCGCTCACGAGCTTCTTCGCTTCGCCGTCCTCTTTGACGGCGCGCTCCCCGATGTTGACCGCCTCGTCGCCGATGCGTTCCAGATCGGTAATGAGTCGAAGCGCAGTCGTGAGAAACCGAAGATCGTCGGCCACGGGCTGCCTCAGCGCCAAGATGCGCAAGATGAGGGCGTGAATCTGGACTTCGTCGAGATCGATCTGCGTATCGAGCGCTTCGACTTCTCCCGCGACTTCGGCGGCTCCTCGGCGGAAGGCGTCGAATGCGAGACCAACGACTCGCTCGCAGCGGGCGCCCATTGCGAGCAAATGGGCTTCGAGCTCGCGAAGTTCGATCTCGAAGTCCCTGCTGCTGTGCGCCGAAGTCGATCTAGGCACTTCTCAGCAGCATGACACGAAAGGCAGCGCGCAACGAGTTCGAAGTCCGCGCGCGTGGGCGTACCAGGACGGCGCACTATAGGGTCGAGATCGACAGCGGGACGACAGCTCGCCCCAGCCTTGGCGCCGAGCTCTACCCGTTCCGGTTTTTGGCGCTCAAGCCCGCGAGAAGAGACCAATGAGGGCTCGGATGATGCCGTGCACGATCATGTATGCGGCGATCGCGATGACCAGGGGCCAGGCGATCCGATGGCTTCCGTCGAGCGAAGTGCTTGCCACGATTCCGCGAAACGGCGCAAAGAAGGGATCGGTAGCGGCGCGGATGAATTGGAAGAACCCAGAATTGTGAGAGGCGTTGATGAGTTCGAGGAGGAGCCGCACGAGAAGGAGCGTGTAGAGAACGCCAAAGAGGAAATCGATGACGCGGGTCAGCACCATCATCGGTCGGAGGGGGCGGTAGTCGGTCTCGACGAGCTCCGTTTGCGCGCGCATGACGTCGTTCGAAGCATCCGCCGTGCCACTATTCAAACCGTCGCTTTTCGCGTACGAACGTCGGCATTCTCCTCTCCCTATTTGCACGCAAACGCAGAGCACTTCTGCTTTCGCGAATCCGCCCGGCGCCGGCCGCGGCCGCTCGCGCATAGGAGTCACGCATGAGCAATCCGATCGAAAATGACCCGCAAACGGCGCCGATCGAAGAGGCGCGAGGCAAGCGCGTGCTCATTCGCTTCGAGGGCAAGCGCTGCATCCATTCCCGGCAGTGCGTCCTCGGGGCGCCGGGGGTCTTCCGCGCCAACGTGCAGGGGCCTTGGATCGATCCGGACGCGATGGCCCCCGAGCAGCTCGTCGCGGTCTCCGAAAGTTGTCCGTCAGGGGCAATCACGTACGAGCGACTCGACGGCGGCCCGGCCGAGGCCGCGCCCCCCGTGAATGTCGCTCGTGTCCGCGAGAACGGCCCGCTGGCGATTCACGCGGCGATTCAGCTCGACGGTCACGGGGCCATGTTCCGCGCCACGCTCTGCCGTTGCGGCGCCTCGAAGAACAAGCCGTTCTGCGACAGCTCCCACGTCGGGGCAGGGTTCGTCGCGACGGGTGAACCGGAGACGCAGCCGAGCGAGCCGCTGGCGGTCCGAGCAGGGACGCTGACGGTGACGCCGTTTCCCGACGGACCGCTCGGGATCCGCGGGCCGCTCGAGATTTGCTCGGGCACCGGCCGGACCGTGATCCGGACCGAGCGCACGGCTCTGTGCCGGTGCGGGAGCTCGGCGAAGAAGCCGTTCTGCGACGGGACGCACGCCCGCATCGGATTCAAGAGCGAGTAAACGCGCCGTGAGGCGGTCCGCCGACGACGCGACGTGGAGGGAGCTCGCACGGGCCGTCGTTGCCGGCGACGAGAATCAGGTGAAGACTCTGCTCCGCGCGGCGCCGGAACTCGCAACGCACGCGCTGACGGCCGGCGCCACGCGGCAGGCGCCCCTTCCCCACTTCTTGGAGGCGATCGAGCACTACGTGTACGAGGGGGACACGGCGCTGCATATCGCTGCAGCGGCCTATCGGCGCGCGGTTGCCGAGATCTTCGTCGCTCGCGGAGCGGACGTGGGAGCTCGCAACCGCCGGGGCGCCGAGCCGCTCCACTACGCCGCGGACGGAGGCCCGACCTCGCGGACCTGGAACCCCGCCGCCCAAGCGGAGATCATCGCTTACTTGATTTCGGCCGGCGCGAACCCCAACGCGCTCGACAAGAGCGGCGTTGCACCCCTCCATCGCGCAGTTCGCAACCGGTGTACGTCGGCCGTCCGAGCGCTACTCGACGGCGGCGCCAATCCCCGCCTCAAGAACAAGGCGGGGTCGGCGCCGCTGGACTTGGCGACGCGCACGACCGGCCGCGGGGGATCGGGAACACCTGAGGCCAAGTCGGAGCAGGCGGCGATCGTCCGATTGCTGGGCGGCGATTGAGAATCGAGAAGTAGACGGGACGCTTGGAACGTCCGACCCGTGCGGACGGCATTGCGGAAGGGGGCGCGCGGTGCTTGTCCGGCGTCTCGCATTCGAGGCGCGGACGCTTCCGGATCGCGGGAAGCCGCGATTTCTTTGAGGGAAGTGGCTTCCTGAGACCGGGTAGCCTCTTCCTGCGACCAGGAAGCCTCTCCCTGAGGTCGGGCGACCTCTTCCCGCGACCAGGGAGCCTCTTCCCGCGACCAGGAAGCCTCCTCCTGAGATAAGGCGGCGTCTTCCCGTGATCAGGTACATTCTGCCGATGACCGGGCAGCCTGCTTGTTATGAGGAAATGCGGCTGCCTGCGACCAGGCGGCCTCTGGGCCAAGACGAAAAGGGGCTACTCGCGACCGGGGAGCCTCATGACCAAGAGGGAAAGTCGCTTCCTGCGACCGGGGGGCCCCTTCAGCTCCTGCGAAACGAGGCGCGGGCCCTCGCCGACTCACGCGGATGGTAGTTTCGCTGCATGAATCGGCATGTGGAGCCGCTCGCGGACGGGACGGGCATGCGCATTCGCATGACCGACGGCCGAGGCATTGGCGTCACGCTGCACGGCGACCCGCAAGGCAAGCCGCTACTCTGGTTTCCCGGCGCGCCGAGCTGTCGTTTGTGGCCCGTTCCAGACGAAGAAGCCACGCGCTCGGCGGGCGTTCGCCTGGTGATCGTGGAAAGGCCCGGGTACGGGGTGAGCGACTTTCAACCGAATCGTCGCGTGAGCGATTGGCCACGCGATGTGCTGGAGGTCGCCGATGCACTCGGCTTGGACTCGTTCGCGGTGGCGGGGTCTTCCGCCGGAGGCCCATACGTCGCGGCGTCCGCGTACGCCCTTCCCGAACGCGTGCGCCTCGCCATGATTGTCGCGGGCCCCGCTCCCCTCGATATGCCGAGCGCCCGCGACGGGATGACCCTGCGCCGGCGCGCGCTCTTCAGCGTCTTGGGTATGGCCCCTCACGCCGTTGCGCTCCTGCGCATGCTGGGGCCGTCCGGCATCGAGCGGGTCATGGCCAGCGATGCACCCGAATGCGATCGTCGGGTTCTCGACCGCATAAGCGAGCCCTTCATGCTCTCGAAACGTGAAGCCTTCCGACTCGGCTTCGAAGGGTTCGCGCTCGACCTCGCGCTGGTTTCGCGGCCCTGGGGATTCCCGCTGCAGTCGATCCGTGTTCCCGTTCACGTTTGGCACGGTGAACTCGATATCTCCACTCCGATTGCCATGGCCCGGTGTTTGGCAACGGCGATCCCCGCCAGCAGAACGCGCTTCTTCCCGGGATGCGGACACTTCCTCGCGTATCAAGCGTGGCCGGAAATCTTGGCCTTGGTGAGTTCGTAGACGCCTTATCGGCCGCGCTCCTGCGAGACTCTTCTTCCGCGCTGCGTACGACACCCTCGGCCTGCGGCCGGCGCCGGGGAGGTCTTGACGGACCGACCTTCATCCGGTAACCGTATGTGCACGCAATTCGTGGGGGCGACCGGCGCGGGCGACCGCGGACCGCGTGGCCCCGTCACGACCATCCGACCTATGCCGCGAGCCAAGGCACACTCCGACGTGTTTCAGGCCATTTCGGATCCCACGCGCCGGGCCATTCTCGACCGGCTGCGCGCCGGCCCGGCCGCGGTGAACGCACTGGCCGAGGACTTCGAGCAGAGCCGCCCCTCCGTGTCCAAGCATCTGCGCGTGCTTCGGCTCGCCCGCCTGGTCACCGAGGAGCGGATCGGCCGCGAGCGCGTCTACCAACTTCGCCCCGTGGCGCTGCAGCAGGTTGCCGGCTGGCTCGACGGCTACCGTTCGTTCTGGCTCTCGAGCCTCGAACGCCTCAAGCGGCACATCGAGGAGGGAACGTGACGATTGACCCCGCGAACTCCGGCGCCAGGGCCCTCGCCGACCTCACGGCGGGCAGCGTGCTCGCCACGGTTGAAATCGCGGCGCCCGCCGAACGCGTCTTTCGGGCGCTGACCGACCCGCGAGAGCTCCTCCAGTGGTGGGGCTCGTCCGACACGTACCGTGGTCACCGGTGGGACGCGGATTTTCGCGTGGGCGGCCGCTGGCGCGTCGAGGGCAAGTCGTCCACCGGCGAGCCGTACGCCGTATTCGGCGAGTTCCTGGAGATCGCGCCGCCTCGGAGGCTGGTCCAGACTTGGTCGTACGACTGGGATCAGGGCCGGAACCACCCGCCGACGAAGCTCACGTACGTGCTCGACGACGTCCCGTCCGGAACACGGCTGACCGTCCGGCATGAAGGCTTCGTCGACCGTCAGGCTTGCGGATCGCACGCCGCGGGCTGGGAGCGCGTCCTCGGGTGGCTCGAGGACCATATGGAACGAGTTGTCACGAGGGGGCTTGGCTCCGACGACGCAGTGAGGCGACCATGACCGAGCAAATCTCGACACCCCACGGTCCGGAACGGTATTTCTCGGGCGCCGATGCGACGCCCGGTGACGCGGCGCAGGGAGTCGCGGCCGCGCCGCGGACCCCTCGGGGTATCCGCGCGCGCTACTTCAACGCGTACCGGCTCGCGGCGTACGTGCTCGTGCTTTTTGCGTACGGACACACGTTCGGGGCGGTTATCCCAACGCCGCAGTTCGGTGCGGAGAGCGCGGCGGTCGCCTCGGCGATGAAGACCGTGCATTTCGCCGCCCAGGGCGCGGACTGCACTTGGTACGGGTTTTACCGTGGCTTTGGCATCTTCGTCTCGATCTTCTTCGTCTTCTCGGCGCTGATGGCGTGGCACCTCGGCGGCCGAACCGTCGAGGAGCGGAGGGCTTTCGCGCCGGTCACGTGGGCTCTCTTCGCGAGCTTTGCCGGAAGCATCCTCACTTCTTCGGTCTATTTCTTTCCCGCGCCCATCGTCTTTTCGATCGTGGTGACGGCGCTCCTCGGTTACGGCTGCGTGCGAGACCTCCGCGCCTGCTAACAAAAGACCGTGCGCGTCGTTCGCGTCGGCCTCGTCCTCTCCTTCGCCATCGTCTTGGGCGAGGTCGCGCGCGCGGCGTCGCCCCGTAGCGCCCCGCCCGAGAGCCGTGCCCAGGTACAAGCAGCACTTCGAGCGTTGGAGCCCGTTTTCGAGTCGAGGGCACGGCGCCTCCGGCCCGAGGAGCCCGGAACGCTCGAGCGTGCGATCGCCAACTATGCACCTGGGATATTCCGGCCCGTGGACGAAGGCACGGTTGCGCCG
>JBAULD010000125.1:0-3761 GCA_049578005.1 Polyangiaceae bacterium | reverse complement strand
CCTTAGTAGACACACCGCGACCAGTGCGTCTCTGACCGTTTGCTGACCTTTTGCTGATTTGACCCGGAACTCCCTTGCCGCGCACGGGGCCCCGCGGATGACGGCGCGAGCACGCGACGCTACGATGAAGCCGTTCATCCGCCGGACTACGCTACGAATCGCAACGCCATGAAAGCCTCCGGTGCGGCCAGGTTCTTTGCAAAAGGCCTGTTCGCGTCCCTGACCGTTATTGCGTTTGCCGCAGGGCTGGCCTTCGCCATGCGGCGCGGACATGCGTCCTCGACCGACCTGCCCACGCTCGGACACGTGCCTTCCTTCGCGATGCCCGACCAACGCGGTCGCGTGGTGACGGCTGAGAGCCTGCAAGGGAATGTGCTTGTCGTGGACTTCTTCTACGCGAGCTGCACGACGTCATGTCCCATGCTGACCGGCAAAATGCTCGACCTGCAAAAGGCCATCGCGCGACGCGAGCACGAGATGAGCCGGCCCCTTCCGATTCACCTCGTTTCCATCACGCTCGATCCCGCCAACGACACGCCTGAAGTTCTCCGCGCCTATGCGGAGGGCGCCGGGGCCGACGAGGCCCGGTGGTCGTTTCTCTCGGGCCGCAGCGGGGATCTCGACCGGGTCGTGATCCGCGGCTTCGGGTCCTCCTTCGAGCGCCTCGACCCGTCCGCTGGCATCGGGGCGATCATGCACGGCGAGTGGCTCGTTCTGGTCGATGCGACGGGGTCTCTCCGCGGCTACTACGCCGCGACCGACCCGGAGCGGATGCAGGCCCTCGCGACCGACGCGTTCCACCTCGCGGGGGGCGCGCCATGAGACGCCTCGGCTCGCGGTCCGCCGCGCACGCGTCGTTCCTCTGCGTCCTCGTCGTCGCCACGCCGACGATCGCCTGCTCGAAGCGCGGAGAGTCGACGGAACTCCACGGCCCGAGGACCTATCACGCCGTCGGCGTAATCCGCGCCTTTGGTCCCGGACGCGCATTCGTGAATATCGCGCACGAGGACATCGCTGGATATATGAAGGCCATGACCATGTCCTTCGAACCGCAGCGGGCCGGCCAGCTCGACGGCTTCGTCGAGCACGATCGCGTCGACTTCGATTTCATCGAGACCGAGGACGCGCGGCGAGTCCTCACGCGAATCGGCAAGCGACCGTAGCCCCACGGTCGTGCGGAGCGATAGTGTCATCGCGGCGGCTTTGGCTCCGCAGACCGACGAGCCTCGTCCGGGTTGCGCACCGTCGTCAGGCGCTTCAAGGTTAGCCATGTCCGCTGCCCGATGGCGACGAGCGACAGCATTTTTCGCCGCGGCCCTGGGCGTCTTCGTGGCGGTCGTGGCTACGCTCTCGTTCGCCCTGTCGCTCGCTCTCCCGAGTCGCGGCAAGGCGGATTGGAGCGAGCGCGGGGTCCGCCTCGGGATGTCCGAGGCACAGGTGAGGCGGTCGTTCGTCGACGCCGATGCGGGCGACTGGACGCGGACCACGGTGTGCGGAGGCCCCTCTCTCGAGTGGACCCGCATGAAGCCCGGCGTTCCGACGCGATGGGCGCGCTTCGAGCTCCACGATGGCTGGCTTGTCGCCATGCGCATCCACTCCGACGGTCACGCATCGTCACCGCGAATCGAGCAGGCGTTCTTCGGGGTCCGCCGGGACAGGCCTTTCCAGGGCGGCGTCGCGACTACCATCATCGCCCGCGGCCCCCCTGCGTACGCCGCCGAAGTGGAGCAGATTGCTCGCGCGGCCTCCACGGGATCCCCGGTCGCACGTCGATGAGGGCACGGCTTGGCGGTGATCGCGCAAGCCGCGCGCCGGCCTCCATCGAAGGCGACGAGGGCGGTCTCCTTGACGCCCGTCCTGCAATAGTTGTATTTTAGATACATGATTCGGTGGATGCGCCGAGACCTCCGCGAAGTCTTCGTCATGCTCCTCGCCTCGGGCTGCGGCGCCTGTCAGGCTTCCCCGGCCGATTCGGTGACGATGACGGCGGCCTCTCAACCCGACGCCACGACCGCGGCGCCGAGGCTGGAAGCGGGCACACACATGGAGGCCGCCACACCCGGACAGCCGGCCGACTGGGACGCTGACTTTCGGATACCGGAGGCGACCGACATCAACTCCGACCCGAACACCGTCGAGATCAATCTCGAAGCACGCATCGAAAACCTGACCATCTTGCCCTCCGGCGCAGAGGGCGGTCCGCCGCCGCAGACGCCCATGTGGACGTACAACGGAAGCGTGCCGGGTCCGATCATTCGAACGAAGAAGGGAAATCGGCTGATCGTTCATTTCAAGAACTCACTTCCCGAGGCGACGACGATTCACTGGCACGGCGTGCGCGTGCCCAACGCGATGGACGGAACGTTCCTCGTGCAGAATGCCGTCGGCCCCGGAGCCACCTTCGACTACGACTTCGTCGTTCCCGACGCCGGCACCTATTGGTATCACCCGCACCTCGACTCGAGCGCGCAGGTCGGCTTCGGCCTGTACGGAGTGCTCATCGTGGAAGATTCGAACGAGCCGTTTCTCGGTGACGAGCTCGTGCTCGTCTTGAGCGACGCCAGTGTGAACCCCGACGGCACATTGATTCCCGGAGACGCCACCGGATGGTTCGGCGATTACTTCGGGCGGGAAGGGAACGTGGAGCTCGTGAACGGGAGGGCTCAGCCGAACATGACGTTGAAGATGAGGAGCGGCATGCCCCAAAGGTGGCGTGTGCTCAACGCATCCCGCGCGAAGTTCCAGCGCTTCACCGTTCCCAACGTGACCCTCACGCGGATCGCCGGCGACGAAGGCCTGAGCTCCGCGCCTTACGTCGTGCCCAATGTCGATCTCACACCGGGTGAACGCGAAGAAATTTTCGCGGTGGCCGGAGCGTCCGGCACCACGCTTACCGCAATCAACGAGACGGTCGACCGCTTCCACACCGGGCTCCTGCTGCCCAGTGCGCCGCTGTTCCACGTCGAGGTCACGGCCGACCCGCCGTGGACGGGCGGTCCGGTCCTGCCGAAGTCGCTCGCGTCGATCGTGCCCATTGACGTGTCGAATGCCCAGACTCGAGAGATCACGTTCGACAACGTCCTCGAAGGGGAAGGGGGCGTCGTACTGGACGCAGCCGTGGACGGGGCCGGCTCCTATCTCGGGATCAATGGCAAGAGCCCGCGCGGTGCGTGCAGCGGTCTGGACGCCGGCAGCGCGGCGATGGACATGACGGCGATAACGATCGTGTCGGTGGACCAGGGCACCACGGAAATCTGGAACGTCACCAACAACACGTCCCAAGATCACCCGCTTCACATCCACGGGTATCCGTATCAGGTGCTGTCGGTCGCTGGGGTGCCTCCGCCGGTGCTCGAATGGCGCGACAACGTCAATATCCCTGCCAACGAGGCCCTGAAGGTGGCGGTGTCGTTCGATGACCGCCCCGGTTCGTGGATGTTTCATTGCCACATTCTCGATCACGCGGACATGGGGATGATGGCGCTGCTGGTCGTCAACCCGTAGCGGAGCGCGGAGCGCCGGCTCCTCGATCGGCCAATGCGCGAGCAATGCAGGCTGCGCTCCGGGCGACCTTTGCCGCGTTGGTCGTGTCGGACATGGAGATTCTCCTTGGTGTTTGGTCTTGGTTCGGGGTTGGCGGGCGAAAGCGGCTTGGTCAATCGGTAGCGCGTCTTTTCTCATGGATTCCGCGTCAAGTTCACTTGGCAGAGCGTCATTTTCAATTGGTCGAGCGTCGTTTTCGGTTGGCGTCGCGTCTTTTT
>JBAULD010000124.1:0-5924 GCA_049578005.1 Polyangiaceae bacterium | reverse complement strand
GCGGTGGATGTCGATCCCCTGGTGCAGCGGTCTCCACTGGACTCCGCCACCGAGGACTGCGCCGAGATCGACGGCGACCGTTCGAAGGAGATATTGCATGTGGGCTAGCCGCGCGGGCGGTCCTGGTCTCGCTCGTGCTCGAGGTAGGCGCGCCATCCACCGAACCCCGAGATGTCGAGCGCGCTCTTCACGGCGTGCCCTTCGCACAAGAACCCGTGCACGCGCGCGCCGTCTTCCAGTTCGATTTGCCCGATGGCGAGCGGCGATTTCACGCCCTCGAGGAACGACCCGAACGTCTCGATCGGTAGGGCCCACACTTCGACTTCGATTCTCACGCCGCCGCCCTCGTCTCCTCGCACCAATCCGGGCTTCGGCGGCACGGTGCCCGGCAGGGCATAAAGCCGATACGACGGCGCCGTTCGAGCCGTGCGGACCAGCGTCGCGCCTCGATCCGTGAGCTGGCGGTTGAGCGGCTGACCCGCGAGGTGCGCACCGACGACCGCTACCAACAGGCAGCCGTCCTGCGAGTCGTTCGCGCGCGGCTCGGGCGGAGGCCGGGGCCAGTCGGTCGCGCCGAGCGAACCGAGAGTCCTCGCGTGAAAAGCCGACGCAAAGGACAGAAGGGACGCGTCGCGCCCCCACGGGCCGATGATCGAGACGCCCGCGGGGAGCCCGTCGCCGCGGAACCCGCTCGGCACCGCCACCGCCGCCAAATCGAGCAGATTGGCGAATGTCGTGTATCGCCCGAGCCGCGCGTTCGCCCCGATGGGATTCGCCAGCATGGCCTCGATCGTCGGGAGGTCCGGCGCAGACGGCACGGCGAGCGCGTGGAGCCGGTCCCAGAGCGGCGCGACTTGCCGGCGAAGTGCCGCCAGCCGGTGGAGCGCGCGAAACGCATCGGTGGCGCGATACCCCTCCCCCTGGCTCAAGATCGTGCGGATGACGGGCAGAATGGAGCCGGGATGGGAACGCACGAAGTCTTCCAAACCGGATAGTCGCTCGGCGATCCACGGCCCCTCGTAGAGAAGCCGGCCCGCCTCGAAGAAGGGCGCCATGTCGACCGGCTCGATCGCGACGCCCATCGCTACGAGGCCCTCGCACGCACGCTCAAAAGCGAGGCGAGCGTCGTCGCTGCCGAAGTCGAGGTCGTCGGGGCGGGGAACTCCGATGCGCACGCCGCCCGCGAACGGTCGCGCCGACCAAGCAAACCGGGCCGCTTCGAACCTCGAATACGGGTCGTACGCATCGAAGCCGGTAGACACGGCCGCGACTTCCCTCGCATCGTCGCACGTGAGTGCCATGACCGAGACGCAGTCGAGCGACCGGCACGCCGGGACCACGCCGCGAAGGGAGAGGAGTCCTCGACTGGGTTTGAGCCCGACGATGTTCGTGAAGGCGGCCGGAACCCGCCCGGACCCGGCGGTGTCGGTGGCGAGCGCGAACGCGACTTGTCCGCGCGCGACCGACGCGGCGGATCCGGAGCTCGAGCCGCCGGTGACGTGTCGCGGATCGAACGGATTGGGAGGAATCCCATACGGGGAACGGACGCCCCCAAGGCCGGTCGCGAATTGGTCGAGATTCGTCTTTCCGACGCAGATCGCCCCGGCCGCGCGCAGGCGATCCACGACGGGAGCCGACTCCCGGGGCACGTAGGCGAAATCGGGGCAGGCGGCCGTCGTGGGAAGACCGGCTACGTCGATGTTGTCCTTGACCGCAAATGGAATTCCGTAGAGCGGAGGACGCGCGTCCGGCGCATGGGCTCGGAGCGACCGCGCTTCGGCGACGAGGTCGTCGCGGTCTCTCACATGAATCCAAGTCGCCTGGGTTCGATCTTCCGAAATCTGCGCGAAAACCGAAAGGGTGACATCTTCGGGTGTGCGCGAGCCCTCGCGGTACGCTCGGCGCAGCGAAGCAAAATCCAATGACCAAGATCGATTCGACTGCGTCACCGCCAAGCAGGCCTTCTACCACAAAGGGCGCAGGCCGAGGATCGCTCGCGTTCCGGCGGTCGGGCGGCAAGACGGTCCTGGCGGAGTCGTTCGCGACGAGCCCTCTCCGCCTCCTCGCGCCGCGCAACCACGGGAGCGGAGCGTGGGTGTTTCTCGCGAATTTCGGCGGCGGTCTCGTCGACGGCGATCGGATCGACATTCGAGTGGACGCAGAAGAGAACTCGACCGCCTTCGTGAGCACTCAGGCCGCGACGAAGGTCTATCGCTCCCCAAATGGGTGTTCGCAGCGCCTCGACGTGCAAGCCGCCGACGGCGCTGCGGTCGCGATCGTTCCCGATCCGGTCATCTGCTTCGCCGGAGCGCGTTACGATCAAGAGATCGCCATTTCGCTGGCGCCCGGGGCCTCGCTCGTTTTGTTCGACGGATACACGTCCGGCCGCGCGGCTCGCGGCGAGAGGTGGCAGTTCGACCATTTCGAATCGCGAACGACGATCGCGCGCGGTGGGCGGAGCGTGATCGTCGACGCGACCCGGCTGGACCCCACCGCGGGTCCGATCGCGCCGCGTATGGGTCGATTCGACGCGGTTCTTTGGCTCGTCGCCATCGGGCCGCGTTTCGAGGGCGTGCGCGAAGCGATGCTCTCGCCTGTCCCCTTTCCTTCGCCGGGCGACAGCGCCGTCGTGGCGGCGAGTTCCCTCGGTGCCGACGTCGCGGTCGTACGCGTGGCGGCCGATCGTTTCGAAAGCGCGTCTCGGGTTTTGCGCCCGAGTTTCGCCGCGCTCTCGCGGGCGCTCGGCGACGATCCATTTGCACGAAAGTGGTGACTCTGCGGCCTCCGATGCGCCATGCTCCCGCCGCGATGCATCTCTCGCCACGCGACATCGACAAACTCCTGCTTCACGGCGCGGGAGCCCTCGCCCAGAAGCGCCTGGCTCGCGGTCTTCGGCTCAACTATCCCGAGGCGGTGGCGTTGATCGCGACGCAGCTGCTCGAGCTGATTCGCGACGGGCGCTCGGTCGCGGAGCTGATGGACGTCGGACGCCGAATTCTCGGGCGCGCTCACGTCCTCGACGGCGTCGCGGAGATGATCGACGAAGTGCAGGTGGAGGGAACGTTTGTCGACGGAACGAAGCTCGTGACCGTGCACACGCCGATCGCCCTCGACCAGGTCGACCTGTCGCTGGCGCTCCACGGCAGCTTTCTTCCCGTGCCGGCGGACACGCTCTTTCCCGCCTCAATACCCGCGGCTTCAGAGGCGCCTCGCAGGCCGGGGCAAGGCACGGTCGCCGCCGGCACGATCGCATTGAACGAGGGGCGAGCGGTGGTCGAGCTCGTCGTCAAGAGCGTTGGCGACCGGCCGATCCAGGTCGGGAGCCATTACCCGTTCGCGGAGACGAACCGAGCGCTCGTGTTCGATCGAGCGCGGGCGTCGGGAAAGCGCCTCGACATTCCGGCAGGAACCGCGGTTCGTTTCGAGCCGGGTGACGAGAAAACGGTGCGACTGGTCGCGATCGCCGGCGCGCAGGCGAGGAGCGGAGACGCGCCATGAGCGTCCTCATCGATCGGCGGCACTACGCCGACATGTTCGGCCTGACCGTCGGCGATCGCGTTCGTCTGGGGGACACGGAGCTCATCGCCGAAGTCGAGCGCGACTTCGCCGTGTACGGCGACGAGTGCAAGTTCGGCGGGGGCAAGGTGCTTCGCGATCGGCAAGGTCAGCGCGCGGGTGTCACCGACGCGGCCGCGCTCGATTGCGTCATTACGAACGCCCTGGTGATCGACGCCACCGGTATTTACAAGGCCGACATTGGCATCAAAGGCGGCCGCATCGCGGGAATCGGAAAGGCGGGGAACCCGGACGTCATGGCGGGCGTGACCCCGGGAATGGTCGTCGGCGTCACGACGGAGGCGGTCGCAGCCGAAGGTCTCATCGTCACCGCCGGCGGGATCGACTCACACATTCATTTCATCTGTCCGCAGCAGGCGTACGAAGCCATCGCGTCGGGGGTCACGACGTTCGTCGGTGGCGGCACGGGGCCCGCGACGGGGACCAACGCGACGACGTGTACGCCGGGCATTCGCCACATATGGCAGATGCTTCAAGCGACCGACGCGCTTCCGGTAAACGTCGGGCTGACGGGCAAGGGCAACACGTCTTCTCCGGAAGGGCTCCGCGATCAAATCCAAGCGGGAGCCGTCGGCCTGAAGCTCCACGAAGACTGGGGAACGACGCCGGCCGCCATCGACTGCTGCCTGGGCGTCGCCGAGACGGAAGACGTGCAGGTGACCATTCACACCGACACGCTGAACGAGTCAGGCTACGTGGACGACTCGATCGCCGCGTTCAAGGGACGGACGATTCACACCTACCACTCGGAGGGCGCGGGGGGCGGGCACGCGCCGGACATCATCCGCGTCTGTGGCGAACCGAACGTCATTCCGAGTTCCACGAATCCGACGCGGCCGTTCACCGTGAATACGCTCGACGAGCACCTCGACATGCTCATGGTCTGCCACCACCTCGACAAGACCATCCCCGAAGACGTGGCGTTCGCGGAGAGCCGCATCCGCGGCGAGACGATCGCGGCGGAAGACATCCTGCACGACCTGGGCGCGATCAGCATCATCTCGAGCGACAGCCAGGCCATGGGCCGGGTGGGGGAAGTCATCGTGCGCACGTGGCAGACCGCCGACAAGATGAAGAACGATCGCGGACGGCTCCCGGAAGAGCGAGGCTCCAACGACAACGCCCGGATCAAGCGATACGTCGCGAAATACACGATAAACCCGGCGATCGCTCACGGCATGTCGTCGGAAATCGGAAGTCTCGAAGTGGGCAAGTGGGCCGACATCGTGCTCTGGCGGCCGGCGTTCTTCGGGGTGCGGCCCGAGATCGTATTCAAGGGCGGGTTCATCGCGTGGGCGCAAATGGGCGACGCGAACGCGTCGATACCCACGCCCCAGCCTCTCTACATGCGGCCGATGTTCGGGTCGTACGGCCGCGCGGTCGGCGCGACGAGCATCGCGTTCGTCTCGCAGCGCGCCGAGGCCGAAGGAAAGCTCGGAGAGCTCGGCCTCTCCAAACGCGTGGTTGCGGTGCGCCGGTGCCGTGGCATCGGAAAGCGCGACATGGTGCACAACGCCGCGCTGCCGGCGATCTCGGTCGATCCGGAGACGTACGACGTGCGGGCGGACGGTGCTCTTCTGCGGTGCCCGCCGGCCTCCAGCCTTCCGCTGGCGCGCCTCTACCACCTGTTTTGAGCCGAGGATGACCGCGAACCCCGTCGCATGGCGCGTTCTCCAGATCGCCGATTCGGCCTTCCCGACCGGCGGATTCGCGCACTCCTCCGGGTTGGAAGCCGCGATGCATCTCGGCGAGGCCGCCTCGCCGGAGCGGCTGGATGCGTACGTGCGGCAGCTGCTCTGGACCGCCGGGAGCGGCTCGCTACCGTTCGTCGCGGGGGCGTTCGACGACCCGTCGGATGTCTGGGCGCTGGACGCCCACATCGACGCGTTCTTGACCAGCCACGTCGCGAACCGCGCGAGCCGGACGCAGGGGCGCAGCTTCGTGGCGACGTGCGCCCGAGTCTTCGACGAGCCCGGAATCGGCTCGCTCGGGGCTCAGAGCCGCGCGCGTGAGGCGAAGGTGCACTTCGCGCCGGTGCTCGGCGCCGCGACCGCCGCGCTCTCTCTCGGGCGGCGTGACGCGCTGGCGCTATTTCTGTATCTCACGCTGCGCGGCGCGGCGTCTGCCGCGGTGCGCCTCGGGATCGTAGGCCCTTACGAGGCGCAGCGGCTCCAGCTGCGTCACGGGCCGACGATGGATACTGTGCTCGAGCGCTGCGCGTCTCTGCGACCCGAGCAAGCCGCGAGCACAGCTCCCCTCCACGACCTGTTCGGAGCGACGCACGACCGGCTTTATGCGCGGCTATTCCAAAGTTGAGGATGTACCATGGCGCACGAGGACCACTCCCA
>JBAULD010000123.1:0-1651 GCA_049578005.1 Polyangiaceae bacterium | reverse complement strand
GTCGAGCAGAGTTCGTTGAAGCTCAACCCCAGCGCCCGTCTTCAGCTCTGTAAACTCGTCGAACGCCTCAACTAACGTCGTAGCGTCCCTAATATCGAGACCCCCCTTTTGGTAACGCGAAGCCAACTCACGGACTTCTTTCTCGAATAGCGTCCGAAGGAGAGTCAATTCCAGGCTACTCGCTAATCTACCGATGTGAATAAGTCGATGTTCGAACACCGTGTCGAAGTATGTACCAACCCGGCGCCCCTGGTTGTCCGGTTCCCAGCGCAGATGAGGCGTACGCAGTAGTCTTGTAATACTACCAATTACCGTCGGCCCATTCTCGGCCAATATCCTCTGCACCGATGAATATCCCTCGCTCCGGGCCAATTCGACTATCGCGATGATTGAGAGCGGTCAACTAATTTGATGGACTGATTTTCACGATTGGTGATGGCCCATCATCGAACGTGACCGCGGCGTTTTCGCCGCGGTCATATCGGGTCCTTCAGAACGGTGGATCCCGGTGCGGCGGCGGTGGCGACAAGAGCCAATGACGGCGAGCGTCGCGTTCATCCAACCCGCGGTACCAGCGATACAGCTGGGTGCCGTAACGCTGTTGGAACTGATGATGGAAGTCCTCGAGGAACTGATCGAGGGCGGCCGCAGCCTCGTCGGGCAGTTCCGGGAAGATGAACGGATCGGGGTGGGGATCGGCCATGTCAGCGAGCCCCCGCAGCTCGGCGCGGAGCGATCGACGTCGGCGTGTTGAACACCTGGAAGTAGAGCTTCTCGTCCAGCACGGTGTGTTCGTTCTGGGCCGCGGTCATGAGCAGGTCGGCGGCCATGCCGATGAGGATGCGGTAGTTGCCGGCGGCGTGGTCGCAGAGGAGATGCCGCAGCTCCTTGGTCATGAGGCCGGCGTTGCCGGCGGTCGCGATCAGGTGCTCGAGGCAGGTCAACAGTTCATCGCGGGTGGCGGCCCCCGTGGTCAGCCGCGTTCGGATCCGGGACCCCAACGGGATAAGCTCGTCACGGCGGAGTTTGTCGAGGAGCCGGGCGTCGCCACTCAACACCACGCAGAGGAGTGCCTGGGAGTCGAACCGCGCGCTCGCCAACAGCCGCAGTTCCGACAGCACCATCGGCGTCATCTCCTGGGCCTCGTCAATGAGGACGACGGGCCGGCGGGAAGCGGATCCCAGGTGATCGACCCAGCGCGCACGGAGCGCCTTGAAGCCGCCCCAGCGGTTGCTCACGCGGATGGAGATCGAGAAGATATCGCCGAGCTCGCGGTAGAAGTCGGAGAGATTGCTCTGCGGATGATGGATGACGCCGACCGAGAGGTCGGCGAGCCGGGACAGCCGCTCGGCGAGCAGGCGCATGACGACACTCTTCCCGGTGCCGGGGTCGCCCTGGATGAGGGCGAAGCCGCCCTCGCGCAGGTGCGCCTGTTCGATTCGCCAGCAGAAGTTCTCGACCTTCGCCGGCACATGGAGGGCTTCGATCGGCACCTCCGGTGTGAACGGGTTCCATTTGAGCCCATACAGGGCCAGGAGTTTTTGATTCATACAGCATCGTCCTTCTCGGTGGGTAAATAGGCGGGCGGGAGCCCTGTGGCGGCGTAGTCGGCCATCATTTGCTTCAGGAGTGGCGCGATGCCGGTGGCCGG
>JBAULD010000122.1:0-9824 GCA_049578005.1 Polyangiaceae bacterium | reverse complement strand
AGAGAAGCCAGGCGCCGTGGGGCGCCCGCATCTTCTGGGTCTCGTTGGCGCGTCATCGCTGCGAAGATCGGCGACTTCCGCGCGTGTTCGGGGCGTTCTATTTGAGGCTCCTGAAGCGTCCATGAGCGCAGCCGCTGCAATGCGGCTCATCCAGCTCGTTCGACTCCTCCACGGGGGGCGAACCTCACGCGCGGCCGGTCCTGATTCGGCCTTCGTGCGCGCATTTCATTGGGCACCGATCCGCCGCGACCGCAGGAACGCCACCAAGTCCGCGAGCTGCTCGGGCGACACGTTGCCGGCGAAGGCGGGCATGTTCGTGCCGCCGTTGATGATGCGGATCGTGATGTCGTCGTTCGTCAGCAGGCTACCGATGTGCGAGAGGTCCGGGCCGCGTCTCCCTCCATGACCGTCGATGAGGTGACAATTCAGGCAGGCCTTCTCGTAAAAGACGCGCGCCCCGTCGGCAATCGGGCCTACCGTCGAGCCCACGATGTCCGATGTGAGGGGTTCTGCTTTGAAGTTAGGCGACCAAGGCGCGCGGGCGCCCTCCACCCACAAGGAACCCACCATCATCACGCAAAAGATGACCGCGGCCACGGCCCAGGGACGTCGCCGCGGACTGCGCTCGCCGCGGTTCGATATCAGCGGCACAACGAATAGAATGGCGCCGGCGACGAGGGGGCCGCCGATGATGACGTAGTTCTCGATCTTCGGCGGCATCAGCGCAAAGGCGGCGTAGTACCAGAGCAGGTACCAGTCCGGTTGCGGGTAGGCGTCGATGTTGGCCGGATTGGGCGGCTTGCCGAGTTCGGGCGGCCCCACGAAGGCGGCCATGCCTGCGATGACCGCGATCATCGCGACGCAGAACACGACATCGCGCCACATCGCGTCCGGCCAGAACGGTCGGCCCAGCTTCTTCATGCGCGCCTCGTATTCCGCGCGGTAGGTCCCGGGGTCTACGGTGACTCCGGGAACCGGTGGCTCCGAGACGCCGTTGTGGAGCACGAGGTAAAGATGGACGCCGACGAAGAGGAAGATGAAGCCCGGCACCAGAAACACGTGTACGGCGAAGAAGCGGCTGAGCGTAGCTCCCCCCACGGTGTCGCCCCCTAATACGAAGTGCGCGAGCGCCTGGCCAATGAGAGGCATGCGGCCCGCCTGCTCGGCGGCGATCACGACCGACCAGACGGCGGTCTGATCCCATCGCAAGAGCTGCCCGGTGAAGCCCATCAGCATGGTGAAGGCGAGGAGCAGGACGCCCGTCATCCAGTTCATCTCGCGCGGGTATTTGTAAGCACCAAAGAGGAATGTTTGGGCCATGTGCGCGCCGACCATGAGCACCATCGCGGACGCGCCGTAGTAGTGCAGGCCGCGAAGAAAGTGACCGAATGTCGCGTCGTGCGAGATGAACTGCAGCGTGTCGTACGCCTGCCCGGCAGAAGGAACGTACGAGAAGGCGAGCGTCACCCCGCTCAGTACCTGGACCACGAATGCGGCGAGGGTCGCGCTTCCGAAGACGTACCACCACTTGGCGTCCGCCGGGACGGAGTGCTTCACGATCGGCGCGAGCGCCTTAGAGATGCCAAGCCGATCGTCGAGCCATCGCACGACGTCGCCGGGCCAGCTGCGCGGATTCATCGCTTATCCGATGGGGACGGGATCGGCGCGCACCTGAACCTCGCCTTCCAACACACGCGCCGGATAGCGCGTGAGCCCGTGCTGCGGGGGTCCGGCAGCGACCGAGCCGTCCTCATAATAGACACCGCCGTGACAGGGGCACATAAACAGCCTGGCTTTGGGCATCCAGCGGACTGGGCAACCGAGGTGTGCGCAATTCACTGAGAAAGCCACGAACTCCCGGTTCCCTGCACGGCGCAGCCATGCGGCGGTGTTGGCCGTGACGCCCGACCAAGGCAGCGGTGAGGCATCAACGAGGCTCACGTTTGTCGTCTCACCGAGCTTGAAATCCGACACCTTGCCGACGGCACGCCAGGCCACGGGCGCCTTCTGGAGCAGCGGCGCGAGGGTGAAGCCGATCGCCGGCACCGCGAGGCCACCGCACCCCGCACCAAGCCCCACGCAAACGCGGGCGAGGAAGCGGCGCCTTTCGGGCGAGACGGGCCCGCCAGAGCCGGTCTCGGTCGCGGAATCTTCTTTATTTTGCATCATGCCGAATTTCTCCGATCCAGTGCGGCAGTGCATAGGACAACACCGCGCATCCGATGGCGGTCACGACGAACGAGCTGACGATGCCCCAAGCGAAGAGGGTCACACCGAAAGCGAAGAGCGCCGGCGATGCGGTGGGCTGCGGCGAACGCTCGGACAGGCAAGCGTTCCACCCGGCAGGTACTGGGCGCCGGTCTTCGCTCATCACGCTTCCTGGATCTTGACATGTGGGGTGCCGTAATAGCGCGCAACGACGGCAAGGATCGCGCCGGCGTAGACGGTGCAGCCCGGGACCCACATCAATAGCCCCCCGACCTGTTGATCGACCGCGGGCGTTAGACCCCACTGCCCCCGGACCAGGGGCAGAGCGCCCAGTGGGTCGGCCGCGTGGCCGTAGGCCGAGCATACCTCGACGGGGGACAACGCGATCAAGATGCCCAAGATCGTGCACGCGACGCAGGCGGTGAACAGATAGACGACCGCCCCCATGTCCGAGAGGCGCCGATCGACGTGCAGCCCAAGAATTGGGAACCAAAACGCGATGCCCATGGCTGGGAGCGACACGTTCTGGAGCGCGCGAACCGCATCGTTCGTGGCGGCGGCGTTACACAACGGGGCCGCGTGCCAGAGCCACATCGCGCCGACGCCGATTGCCCAGGGCCCCATGGCCGACGTATGGCGGGGCGCGGGCGCGCTTTGCATCGCCGGGAGGGCGAGCACAGCAAGTGGAGGCGCGACGAGAGCGAGGAGCATGTGCTGCAGCATGTGCGCGCTGAAGAGGGTTCCGCGAGCGAGGGCATCGACGGGCGACTCCAGCGCGAGGACGACCGCGGTCGCCGCGCCGAGCAAAGCGAGCGTGCGCCATGGATGGTTCAGTCGCAAGAGCGCAAAATGCAGGATGCACGCCGCCGAGAGGACGCCCGATACGATAGGCCGGCAGGTCCACGCGTGAAGGAGCAAATCGCGCGCGGTCACAGCGTGCCCCGCACGTACACCACCGAGAAGACGACGATCCAGACGGCGTCGACGAAGTGCCAGTAGTAGCCGACCGTTCGCAGCCCCTGGGCGAGGCGTCCGGTCAGGTCCCCCGCGAGGGCGAGCACGAGGACCACCACCAGGGCGATCAGCCCGACGAGGACGTGAAGCCCGTGGAAGGCGGTCAGCGTGAAGAACGTGGTGGCGAAGAGGTTGGTATCTACGGTGACGCCGCTTCGGAACAACCTCCCGTACTCGGTGGCCTGGCCGACCAGAAAGGCGATCCCGAGCGCGATTGTCGCGACTAGCCACCGGATGCTCGTGCGGCGTCGCTCGGCGTCGTGGTTCTCCTCGGCGCGTCGCAGGGTGAAGCTGCTCGCGATCAGCACGAGCGTGAATGCGCCCGTCCGTGCGCGGTCGAGGCTTGCGTCGGGCGACGGGCTACCGTGAGATGTCGCTGTGTAGAAGACGTACGCGATGATGAGCAGCGCGAAGAACGCGGTTTCGGAGGCAATGAACGACAGGACGGCCACTTGCGCGGCCCTGGGTCGCGGTGCGTCGACGGGCTCGTCGGGTCCGACGTCCGCATCGGGCGCTTCCGGGTGCGCGAGATCCCATAGCGGGCGCCGACTGTGGATCGGCGGGAGGGCGTCGAAATTGTGCTCCGGCGGTGGCGACGCGGCGGCCCATTCGAGCGTCCAGGCGTTCCACGGATTGTCACCCGCGACCTTCCCGACGCGCAGCGAGCGCAGCACGTTGACCAGGAGGACGAGGGCCGATGCGCCGAGAACGAACGCGCCGATCGTCGAGACCATGTTGAGCGCGGCCCAATGCGGCAGGTCCGGATAGGTGTACACGCGCCGCGGCATCCCCAAGAGGCCGAGGAAGTGCTGCACGAAAAACGTGAGATTGAAGCCGACGACCATGAGCCAGAAGTGCAGGCGTCCGATGCCCTCGTTGAGCAAGCGGCCGGTCATTTTCGGGAACCAGTAGTAGACGGCCGCCATTACGCCGAACGCCGTCCCGCCGAAAAGTACGTAGTGGAAGTGCGCCACGACGTAGTACGTGTCCGTCACCTGCCAGTCGATGGGGACGACGGCGAACGTGACGCCACTCAAGCCGCCGACGACGAACTGGACGAGGAACGCGACGGCAAAGAGCATCGCCGTGGTCAGGCGGATCGCGCCGCCCCACATCGTTGCGACCCAGCTGAAGATCTTCACACCTGTCGGCACAGCGATGAGCAGGCTCGAAGCCGCGAAGATCGCGTCGGCGACGCGGCCAAGACCGACCGCAAACATATGGTGTGCCCAGACTCCAAAACTCAGGACGGCGATAGCGACCGTCGACCCGGCCACGAATGCGTACCCGAAGATCGGTTTGCGTGAGAAGACGGGGACCACCTCCGAGATCATCCCGAAAGCCGGCAGGACCATGATGTAAACCTCGGGGTGACCGAAGCTCCAGAAGAAGTGCTGCCACATGAGCGCCGAGCCACCCGCCGAAGGCAAGAACAGGTGCGCGCTGAAGAGCCGGTCGACCAGGAGCAGGACGCAAGATGCAGTGAGCGCCGGCAGCGCCAGCACCGTCAGCAGCGAGTTGACGAACACCATCCAGACGAAGAGGGGCACCCGTCGCATCGTCATCCCCGACGCACGGAGTGCGAGGATTGTCGCGATGAGATTGATGGCGCCCGCCACCGTGCCGGCGCCAAGTACTACGAGCGAGATAGCCCAGTAGTCCGCGCCATGGTCGGCGCCCGTGAAGGGCGTCTCGCTCAGCGGGGCGTAGCTGAACCAGCCCACATTCGGCGCGCCGCCCGCGAGCCAACTGAAGTGCAGCAGAAAGCCGCCCAGCGGAAGCAACCAGTACGCCATCGCGTTCAAGCGCGGGAAGGCGACGTCTTTCGCGCCGATCATGAGCGGCACCAAGTAGTTGGCGAAGCCGGCGAGCGCCGGCATCACGACAAGGAAGATCATCGTCGTTCCGTGCATCGTAAAGATCTGATTATACGCCTCGGGCGAGAGCAGGTGCGCGCGCGGCACCGCGAGCTGCAGTCGCACGAGCAGCGCTTCGCAGCCGCCCACCAGGAAAAAAAAGAGCGCCGTCCAGATGTAGAGGAGACCGATGCGCTTGTGATCGACCGTGCCGGCCCAGTCGAACCATCGCGCATCCATGTCGCGCTGTTTGGCGGGCAGAAGAATGGCCGGTGCGGTCATCGCAACTCTTCGAGGTACGCCACCAGGTCGTCGACCTTGTCGTCGCTCAGCTTAAAATCGGGCATGTGGCAGCCGGGCTTGATCACCTGCGGATCACGCAGCCATGTCGTCAGGTCTTTGCGCGTATAGTCCGTTGCACCGGCTCCGAGGGTGCTGCGCGATGCGAGGTGTGTGAGGTCGGGCGCCACGCGGCCCTCGAATCCGCGCCCGCTGATGGCGTGACAGCCGCCGCACGCCTCGTGGCGGAAGCCGCGCTCGCCGCGCGTCGCGGCTTCGGTAAGAGGTACGCTGGCGGGTGCGAGCTGTTCTGCCTGCCAGGCGTCGAAGTCCAACCGCTGCTGCGCAATGACCAGCAGTCGCATCCACGCGTGCTGCGCACCGCAGTACTCGGCGCAGGTGCCCCCATAGGAACCGGGTGCATCGGCGCTGATCCACAAGAAGTTGGGGTGCCCCGGAATGGCGTCCGTCTTGCGCGCCAGTTGCGGGATCCAGAAGTCGTGGATGACGTCGGCAGACTCGAGGCGCACGAGGAGAGGCACTCCAATTGGGATATGAATCTCGTTTGCGGTCAGGACCCCCGAGCGGTAGCGCACTTCCCACCACCACTGGTGTGCGACAACGATGAGGTCCGGGGCGCGGTTGGCCGGCGGATCGGCACGGGTCATGGTGTCGATGCTCATGGCGAGGAGCCAGGTAACGATCGCGATTGGAACGGCAGTCCAGAACACTTCGAGCTTGAAGTTGCCGTTACGCTGCGGCGGCTCGCAGCAGTCACCACGCGCGCGGAAAGCCACAAGCGAATACGCGATCGCCGCAGTCACGCCGATGCCGATGACGGCACAAACGACGAGCGTGATGTTGAAGAGGTGTGCGATCGCCGCGGCGAAGGGCGAAGCAGGAGAAAAAACAGATTCGCTCCCGACCGCAAGTCCGCGCGGCATCGGCTGACTGGTAAGCCGCTCACCCATGACTGTCAACCGACGCCGTCGTCGAGCACCGCGCCCGGTAGTCGGGGTCGAAGTTCGACCCGCGTCATGCGGCGCCCGTCGACGCCGCGCACCTTCGGCTGGTGCCAGCCGCCGTGTCCGGCGGCCTCGGTGGGTCCCCAGCTTCCGAGGATGTAGGAATGCAGTGGCGTCACGGCGCCCAGGATCGGATCGACCACGCTCCACTGCGCCTCGACCGAGTCCTCGCGCGCGAAGAGCGAGGCATCGCCATTCATCGCGTCGCCGAGCAGTCGCTCGTAGGGGCTCATGTCCTCGGCCGCGTTTTGCACCGCCAGGAGCTCGGCGTCCTCGCCGACGAGCGCCTCTCCCGGCACCTTGGAACGCACCCCGAGCGCGATCGCCACTTCCGGCCCAAGTCGAAAGCGGACATAGTTATTCGCCCAGGATCCGGAGAGATTCTCGCCGAAGAGGGAGCGCGGCGGGGCTTTCAGTTCCACAAGCACCTCGGTGCACGTGACGGGAAGGCACTTGCCCGAACGGACGTAGAAGGGCACGCCCGCCCACCGCCAGCTGTCGATCGCCTGGCGCACCGCCACGTATGTCTCCACCGTGGATTCCGGAGCGACGTGAGGTTCGCGCCTAAAGCCGTCGGACTGACCGCGAACGACATCCGCGGGCTGGAGCGGCTTGATCGCCTTGAGCAGGCGACCTTTCGCGTCGCGCATCGCATCGGGCGACCCGCTTTCTGGCTCTTCCATGGCGAGGCACGCCACAACTTGCAGATGATTCTGCAGGACATCGCGGATCGCGCCCGTCTCCTCGTAGAGCTTGCCGCGGCCCGCAACACCGAAGCTCTCAGCCATCGTGAACCGCACGCTCTCAATGAAGTTGCGATTCCAGATCGGCTCGAGGAACGAATTGCCGAATCGAAAATAGAGGAGATTTTGGACGGCCTCTTTGCCGAGATAATGATCGATCCGGAAGATCGACGCCTCCGGGAACACTTGGAGCAGCGCGCGATTGAGGGCACGCGCAGACGCGAGATCGCGGCCGAACGGCTTCTCCACGATGACACGTGCCCCGTTCGCAGAGCCCGTGCGGTGCAGTTCTTGCACAACGGTCCCGAACATGCTCGGCGGGATCGCGAGATAGTGAAGCGGTCGTTCGGCGCGACCGAGGGCCTGGCGCAGCTGCTCGAACGTGCTCGAATCGGAGTAATCGCCGTCGACGTAGCGAAGCAGGCCGGAGAGTGCCTCGAAGGCACGCGGATCCACGCCGCCGCCGAACTTCTCCAGGCTGTCGCGCGCGCGAAGCTGCTCGAGATTCCAGCCCGCCTTTGCGACCCCGATAATGGGTACGTCGAGACGGCCACTCTTCACCAAGGCCTGCAACGCCGGGAAGATCATCTTGTGGGCCAGGTCGCCGGTCGCTCCGAAGAAGACGAGGGCGTCCGCAGTTTTTGAGCTGTTCATGATGGCATCTCTCGACTCTTGATGATTGTTCTCGGCGTTCGCGCGGCACTCGCGCCTTTTTGCAAATACGGCAACCATCGCGCCAACGAGCCCGAAGAGAAAGGCCGTCACGAGGCGTCGCGCGCCATTGAAGACGCGGGTGCCACCTGCTTGGCTGGGGGCGTTCGACGCGCGGTCGGTGGGCCGGCGTCACGCCCCTTCGTGCCTCAATGCGTGCACGACCTCGGCATGTCCAAGAATCACCCGGTAATCAATGCCTTCCCAAGCGCCGTCGAACCTTCGCGTGAAGTTGAGTCCGCGTTCGGCTCGAGCTCAGCGGGCGTGAACGTAACGCTCCAGACCCCGAACGGGCCGCGCGTGGCGATCCGCGCGTCAACGACGCGCCAGCCATTAGAGCCGTAATGCAGGTCGAAAGGACCGCGGTGCTCGATCGCGAGGCTCCGCCCGCGCGCGAGGCGGACAAACCCCGCTTCCGTGCGCCAATGCCAGGTGTCCGCGGCGCGCGGCCTGGCCCTGTAGCGCTCCTCGACGGCCTGGAGAAGCTCCACAGGTTTGCCCGAAGCCATCGCGACGAGCAGCTTCATCCAGGCGTGCTGGACGCCGCAGTACTCTGCGCAGGCTCCCTCGTACGCGCCCGGCTGATCCGCCTGCATCCAGAGGCTAGTGGGCCGTCCCGGGATCGCGTCCATCTTGCGTCCGAGCTCTGGAACCCAGAAGTCGTGCACAACGTCTGCCGATTCGAGACGAACGACCAGCGGCTTGCCGGCCGGTACGTGAATCTCGTTTGCGGTGACGGCCCCGAGGGGTACCTCGCCTCCCACCACCACTGGTGAGCGACGATCGTAACGTCCGGATCCCGATCGACCTGGGGATCCGAAGCATGCATCGCCAAGACAGGGGCGATAGTCCAGCCGATCTCCAGGCGCGTATTGCCTTCGACCTGCTGCGGCTCGCGCGCGCCGTTTGGGCGAAAGCGAGCACACAATACGTGATCAAAACCGTTACGATCAAAAAGACGCCTCCGCAAATGAGGAGCCTGCTCACGAAGAGAGTCGCGATCGCGGCCGCCTCGCGCGAGTGCGGATTGAACGTCCCGGCGGCGATACCCGTGAATGCCTCGGCGCTCACGGGCGCAAGGCTATCTGCAACCGTCGAAGGCGACAACGTGAATGAACCCATAACTGCGCCGCTCCGCAGTTTGCAAATTGCCTTGGCAATGTGACGAACCGGATTCGAGATGGCGGTGTTTCGCGCCCTCACGCGAGCCGCCAGCGTCCGGATCGCTTGGAGCCAGAGGAATACATCGAGCGCGCGCCCGTCGCGCCGTCACCGCAGCGATCGAGAACGTGGTATCGGCATTGCATGCATCGCAAAACGTGAGTGCTTTGCGTTCTGCGTCGATGAGCGGTCCAAGCCCCTTGCGGCGCCCTGAAACGAGGAAGGACGAATGAAAGTCGGAATGATTGGGCTCGGACGCATGGGGTCCAACATGGTTCGTCGCCTCCTTAAGGTCGGCCATGAATGCGTGGTGTTTGACGTTCATTCACTGGCGGGCCAGGAGTTGGTCAAGGCGGGCGCGACGGCGACCCGGTCACTTGCTGAATTGGTTACCAAGCTGGACAAGCCGCGTGCGATCTGGCTCATGGTGCCTGCCGTCTCCGTCGAGTCCACACTAACCGAGCTCGTGCCGCTTCTTGCGGCGGACGATGCCGTCATCGACGGTGGCAACTCGTACTATCACGACGACATTCGTCGCGCGGAGTGCCTTGGGAAGAGCGGCATCCACTATATCGACGCAGGCACCTCAGGGGGCGTCTGGGGCTTCGAGCGCGGCTACTGCCTCATGATTGGCGGCGATCCGATCATTGTGAAAAGGCTCGACGGTATCTTTGCGGCGCTAGCTCCGGGAATCGAGGGCGGGACCCCGTCGCGCCCAGATGGCGACGGCACCGCCCAACGGGGTTATATCCATTGCGGACCGTCAGGTGCCGGGCACTTCGTCAAGATGGTCCACAACGGGATCGAGTATGGGGTCATGGCCGCAT
>JBAULD010000121.1:0-2217 GCA_049578005.1 Polyangiaceae bacterium | reverse complement strand
AGGGCTGCACGCCGTCTTCCCCGTGCAGCATCTGGCCGTCGACGGCAACGCCGGCGGGTTCGGCGGCGACAAGCTCCGTCGAGCTGGGCGTGAAGGTGCAGTCCAGCCAAGCCGGGTACATCACCGGGGTACGCTTCTACAAAGAGGACACCAACAACGCGACGCACACGGTCAACTTCTGGGACGGATCGGGAACACTGCTCGCCACCGCGACTTCGACGAGCGAAAGCGCGTCGGGATGGCAAACGGTCTCGCTGCCGCAACCGGTCGCCGTGACCGCGAACACAACGTACGTCGCCTCGTACCTCATGCCCGGCGGCAACTTCCCGCTCGACCGACCCGGCTTCAGCAGCGCGGTCGTCAATGCACCGCTCGAAGCCCTCGCCGACGGCCAAGACGGGGCCAACGGCGTGTACGCCTACGGCAGCACGTCGTCTTTCCCCAGCAGTGGCTACGGCGCATCCAACTACTGGGTCGACGTCCTCTTCAGCGCGACAGCTCCCGTCTCAACCGATGGCGGCGCGTCCGACGGCAGTACCGACGGCAGCGCGGGCTGCACGACGTCTTCCCCGTGCAGCATCTGGCCGACGACGGCGACGCCGGCGGGTTCGTCGGGCACGAGCTCCGTCGAACTGGGCGTGAAGGTGCAGTCCAGCCAAGCCGGGTTCATCACGGGCGTACGCTTCTACAAGGAGGACACCAACAACGCGACGCACACGGTCAACTTCTGGGACGGATCGGGAACGCTACTCGCCACCGCGACTTCGACCAGCGAAAGCGCGTCGGGATGGCAATCGGTCTCGCTGCCGCAACCGGTCGCCGTGACCGCGAACACGACCTACGTCGCCTCGTACTTGATGCCGGGCGGCGACTTCCCGCTCGACCGACCTGGCTTCACCAGCGCGGTCGTCAATGCACCGCTCGAAGCCCTCGCCGACGGCCAAGACGGCGCCAACGGCGTGTACGCGTACGGCAGCACATCGTCTTTCCCCACCAACAGCGTCGACGCCTCCAACTACTGGGTCGACGTCCTCTTCAGCACGACAGCCCAAAGCGACGGCGGCGCTGACGCGTCGGGACCGAACGCGATCCAACAGTACGCGACTTCGTACGGGCAAGCGTTCTGCTCGGGGCAGGGCAAGTGCTGCCCTGGATATCCCGGAGCGTTCGACCAGGCGGGCTGTGCCGCAGCCTGGACTACTGGAGGGTGGGAATTCACGCTGCCGGCGAACCCGGCCGTGTACACGGCCGGTCACCTCAATTTCAACGCGACACAGGGAGCGTTGTGCCTCGCGGCGCTCCAGAACTTCGCATGCACGACCGGCGGTACGGTAACCGCGGCTCAATACGGAGCGGTCACTACGGCGTGTCTCGGCGTGCTTACGGGGACAATTCCCGTCGGAAGCGGTGGTTGCCTGTCGTCCTTCGAGTGCGCCAACGGATACTGCGAACTGCCCTCTGACGGAGGGACGAGGACTTGCTTGGCGCACCTCGCCAGTGGCGGCACCTGCTCGCCTGGCAACGACTCCCCCGATGACATGTGCAGCCAGGCGGGCTCGTACCAGCCGATGCTCTGGTGCAACCAGCTCGCCGGCGGCGCCACCGGTACGTGCGCCGCGCCGCTCGCCGACGGCGCGACCTGCTACGATCCTAACGTCAGCACCAGCTACTTCGACGACTATGGGTGCAGCAGCCTGCTATGCGGCGACGACGCCTTGTGCGGAGATCCGGCGACGTATCCGACTCCTCCTCCCGGTTTCTGTGAGAATTGGCTAACCGACGCCGGCGGCGACTAGTGCACCGCCGTCGAGATCCGCTTCAGCATTCTGCGGTGTGACTTGATGATGGCTTGTGCAGGCTTGGTCCAGGCGAAGGGTGTGGGGGACTTGTTCCACGACTTCATATAGGCCTCGATGTGGCCGCGCAGGGCACGCTTCGATGGGAAGTCGGTGGCGCCGAGCGATTGCTTGCCCAGGATGCCGAAGAACCCTTCGACTTGATTCAGCCAGGACGCGCTCGTCGGTGTGTAGTGGACGTGCACCTGCGGGTTCGCTGCGAGACACGCCTTGACGTCCGGCGTTCCGTGCGTCGACGAGTTGTCGAGCACGACGTGCAGTTGCTGCTTCGAATAGCGCCGCACGACGGTCTTCATGAACGCGAGAAAGTCCGCGCCGGTATGCGACTCGGTCACGCGATGCGTGACGTTCCCCGTCGCGA
>JBAULD010000120.1:0-10102 GCA_049578005.1 Polyangiaceae bacterium | reverse complement strand
GGCTTCCACTGGTTGATCGAGTAGTCGCCGTTGCCGCGTGGGGCATGCATCATGAGCATGAATTTCATCGTCTGTTCTCCTTGGCTCGCCGGGGCTGCCCCGGCGTCACCCTGAGGTCGGAGCCGACGCACGGCTCTCGACATGCCTTCGGCGATTTGTCCGAGGTCTCGAGGGTTGCAAGGGCTCTAGACGATCCCGAGATGCCGGAACACGGGGACTCGAACGAAGTCCACGAGAAACGTGAAGGCCACGGCCCCCACGAGCGTGGCCCCGATGACGACTGCGGGGAGAGGCGCGGTGGCGAGCCCCCAGTTCGCCATCGTCGAGGCGATCAGCAGATCGACTGCGGACGAGAGTACGAGCCAGCGGCTCGGCGCCGTCGACCACAGACGCTGCCGTGCGCGATTCGTGTAAGTCGTCGCCTGGTTGCCGAAGACGATCGCGACGAAGGCAAGCGTTCTCAGGGTGTCGATTCCGAACCCGAGCTGGACCTTGCCGACGACCAGAGCCGCCACGCAGAACACGAGCTCGGAGAGCCCGATGAAGACTCCCGCGAGCGTGAGGGCGCCCACGCGCCAGACGTTGGGCTTCGAAGATGGCTTCACGTTGTCGGTCGTCAGAGCCATTCCGAGGAAATCGCCCGTGATCATGATGATGACCATCAGCATCGGCGTGAGGATGGCTTGCCCGGTGATGATCAGCCCCACCGCCAAGAAGAACACCTGCGCGATCTTCTTGGTCACCGAGTTCATCGTGTAAGTCATGATCCGCTGGAAAGTGATTCGACCTTCCTTGACGGCGGCCACCACCCCTTCGAGGCCAGGCTTCGTCAGCACGATCCCCGCGGCCGACTTGGCGACGTCCGTCGCGGTCGACACCGCGACTCCCATCTGCGCCTGGCGCAGCGCGGGCGCGTCGTTGGCACCATCGCCGCACATGCCGACGGTGTGGCCTGCCTTTTGAAACTCCTGCACGAGGTGGTACTTGTCCTCCGGCATCACGCCGGCAAAGACCGCGAAGGCTTCCGGACGCATACCCGCTGGGATCGGCCCCGCCGGGCAGGTGGCTCCCGTGAGGCCCACCGCTCGCGCGATGATCTCCGCCGTCGTCGGTGCGTCGCCGGTGACCATCACGGTGCGAACACCGAGCGCCTGAAGTTGCTCGATGAGGGCCGAGGCGTCGGGGCGCGGTGGATCGCTCAGGGCGATGACTCCCGCCAGCTTCAGCGTCGGCGCGGCCACGGCCACGGCCACGGCGAGAACGCGAAAGCCCTTGGCTTCGAGCTCCTGCGCGGTCGCCGCGGCCGAGGGCGCGGCTTCGGCCAGCTTGGACACGACCGCGAAAGCCCCCTTCACCACGCGCAATGCGTTGCCACTCGCATCCAAGGCGGTCGCCTCGCTCAGCTTGGTCGCTGGATCGAAAGGAACGAGCTTGGTCCGCTTGGGCGCATCGGCGATGGGTTGCTTCTCGGAGGCTCCACGCATCGCGGCGTCCACGGGATCCAGCCCGCCGTCGGAGCTCGCGAGAGCCGCCATCGCCAGCAGGTGTGGCTCATCGAAGCCCGCCTCGGGCCGGAGGGCGGCAACGGTCAGGGCGTTCAGCGTCAACGTCCCCGTCTTGTCCGAGCAGAGCACGTCCAGAGTCGCTGCCTCGTCCACGGCGGACAACCGTGTCGGCAGCACGCCTACCCGCGCGAGGGCCCACGCGCCGAGCGCCGCTGCCAGAGTGAACGTCGCGGGAAGAGCGACGGGAATGGAGGCCAGGACGGCCGTAAGCACCAGATGGATGATGTCGCCGCCCGGCATCCTGCGAACGACGGCGTAGGTGACGAGCAATGCGATGAGAACCCCGTTGAAGACCGCGAGGTTCCTCACGACGCGAACCACGGTCTTCTGCTGGGTGGAGACCACGTGGGCGGTGCGGACCAGCTCGGCGGTGTGACCAAACTTCGTGTTCGGCCCGGTTGCGGTAACGATTGCTGTCGCTTCTCCGCGCCGCACGAGCGCGCCCGCAAAGGTCTTGAGGCCCGGCCCGGCTTCGATCGGGACCGATTCGCCGGTGAGCGTCGACTGATCGAGCAGGACGGATCCGTCGACGAGCTCGACATCGGCAGCCACCACACCACCGAGTGAGAGCTTCACCGCGTCACCCGGCACCAGCCCGCTCGCAGGAATGTTCTTCCAAGCGCCGTCGCGCCGTACCGAGGCCGTAAGAGCCAGGCGCGACTTCAACGCAGCTAGCGTGGCCTGGGCGCGCCCTTCCTGGAAGAAACCGAGTGCGGCGTTGAAGACGAGTAGCCCGGCGATGACCGCCGCCTCGACGTACTCGCGAAGCGCCAGCTGCAGAAAGATCGCGGCTTCGAGCATCCACGGTACCGGCGCCCAGAACTTCGCCAGCGCCATACGCCACGGCCGCATCGCGGTGTCCGGCATCTCGTTGGGGCCGGACTTCTCGAGACGCACACGAGCCTCGTCGCTCGAGAGCCCCTCGGACGGGGCGGCTACGACTCGTTTTGCCGCTTGCACGGTCTCGGAGGCAGCTTCAGCACGGATCGCCTCTCCGCGCGACCCTTTCTGACGAGCCCCGAGCGCGAGCGCACAAGAGCTTTGAACAACTCGCTTGTAAATCCGCGACGGTCCGAGGAAGCTCGGGCGCGTGAAGCCCGATCCGAACGATCGGCGGAATGGGCTACGCGAAGGGAACGCGACCGCGTTCGACAAGCGTTTCGTCGCGCCGCTCTACCTCGGCACAGCGATGAACCCGGTGAATACGTCGCTCATCGCGACCGCGCTCGTCGCGATCGCGCAGGCGATGCACGTCCCGCTCGGACGCACGGCGCTGCTCGTCGCCGTGCTGTACCTCGCGAGCGCGATCGCGCAACCGACGGCGGGCAAGCTGGCCGAGGAGCTCGGGCCGCGCCGCGTCTTCGTCGGCGGTGCGCTCCTCGTGCTCGCGGCAGGCCTCGTCGGCGGGCTGGCGCAGAGCTTCGATAGGCTGCTCGCTGCGCGTGTGCTGCTCGGCCTCGGCACTTCGGCCGGTTATCCGGTGTCGATGCTGCTCATCCGACGCCGGGCGGAGCAGACCGGCCTCGCCGAGCCGCCGGGCAGCGTCCTCGGCGGCATCTCGATCGCCGCGCAGGTCACGGCAGCGGTGGGCCTCCCGCTCGGCGGCTTCTTGGTCGGCTTTCTCGGCTGGCGAGCGACGTTCCTCGTCAACGTCCCGATCGCGCTCACAGTGCTGGCGATGCTCTTCGCGTGGGTGCCGCCAGATCCGCCGTTCCGCGGCGCGCACGATCTCCGCGCGCTCGCGGCTCGCCTCGACGCCGCGGGGATTGCGCTCTTCGCCGGATCGACGGCCGCGCTGATGACGTTTCTGCGATCGATGGCGGCTCCCTCGTGGCCCGTGCTCGGCCTCGCGCTCGTCTCCGCGGGGGCGCTCGTGGCGTGGGAGCTCCGTGCGTCGCATCCGTTCCTCGACCTCCGCATGCTCGCCGGGAACGGCGCGCTCACCCGCACCTATCTGCGGATGGCGCTGACCTTGTTCGGCCTCTACCTGGTGCTCTACGGGCTTTCGCAGTGGCTCGAGGCGGGGCATGGCCTGTCGGCGCAGAAGACCGGCCTCCTGACGCTGCCGATGATGGCGGTCGCGGCCGCCACGAGCCGCGTCGTGTCGACGCGCAACATGATCCGCGGCTCGCTCGTGCTCGCAGCGGTGACGTCGCTCGCCGCTTCGCTCGGCGTGCTTTTCCTGTCGTCCCGCACACCGGTGCCTTGGTTCGTCGTCGTCACCGTCGTGTTCGGAATCGCGCAAGGCACGAACTCGTTCGGCAACCAAGGCGCGCTCTACACACAAGCCCCGGCTGCGCGCATGGGCACCGCGGCCGGCCTCCTCCGCACGTTCGGTTATCTCGGCGCGATCGCGTCGTCCGCGGTCATGGGCGTGCTCTTCCGCGGAGGCGCCGACGACCACGGTCTGCACATGATGGCGTGGATCCTCGTCGCTTCGAGCGTCGCCGTGCTCGTCATGACTCTCGCCGATCGCGCCTTGTACGGCGCTCGGCGCATTCGACCCGCTCCGCCACCCGCCGTTTCACCAATTCAACGAGAGAAATCATGAACACGATCGACCCCTCTTCGAGCGCCCTGCTCGTGATGGATTACCAGCCCGCCATCCTGGGACGCGTCGGCAACGCCGAGACACTGCTCGGTCGCGCTGTCCACGCCATCGACCTCGCCCGCGGCGCCGGCCTCCACGTCGGCCACGTGCGGGTCGCCTTCGATCCGGCGGAAGTCGCCAAGGTCCCCGCGACCAACGCGGCGTTCTCCCGAACGGCCGCGGCCATGCCCGCCGACGCGCCGCATACGCAGTTCCACGAGCGCGTCGCACCGCGCGCCGGCGACATCGTCGTGCGAAAGACGCGCGTCGGCGCGTTCTCGACGACCGATCTCGACGCGCAGCTCCGCGCGCGGAAGGTGACGACGCTGGTGCTCGCGGGAATCTCGACGAGCGGCGTCGTGCTCTCGACGGTCTGCGACGGCGCCGATCGCGACTACCGCTTGATCGTGCTCTCCGACGGCTGCGCCGATCCCGACGAAGAGGTGCACCGCGTGCTCACGACCAAAGTGTTCACCCGCCGCGCCGACGTGATCACGATCGACGAGCTCGCCAAGAACCTCGGGCGATCTTAGAGCACCGAACGGTTTGACCGGTGCTCTAGTGCTCCTTCACCCATTCGCACGCATACGCGCTACCCAGGCGGCACCCGCGGTTCATCGCTTCCAGGCTCTTGTCGGTGTCACGGGCCAAATCGTCCGGCCCGTCTTCGTAGATCAGTCCTACGAACGCGCACGCGCGCGGGTCGGACGCGACGCAGGCGCGGCGCCAATGGGCGAGAGCACGCTCCGGGTCGCGAGGAGCCCCGGCGTCCTCGGCGGCCAGCATTTCCGCGTGGAGGCACCCGTAGACCTCGCCGCTCGCGCACGCCGCACGAAAGAGGTCGCGCGCGCGGCCGCGGTCGCGTGCGACGCCCTCGCCGCGCTCGAACATGTGGCCGAGATTCGCGCAACCGAGGTCTTCGCCGAGGTGGCAGGCCCGCTCGAACGTCGTTGCCGCACGAGAAAGGTCGCGTTCGATGCCTTCACCGTACGCCAGCGCGTCGCCGAAGTTGTTGCAAGCGCGCGAGTCGCCGAGGTTACATCCGCGCTCGTACGCCTCGGCGGCGCGGGCTCGATCGCGCGGGAAGGCGCTGCGCCCGAAGTAGAAGCACCTCCCCGCCTCGTAGCAAGGCTCGCCCGGCTCGCCCGCGAGACATGCTCGCTCGGTCTCGAGGCGCGCCCTGAGCTCGAGCGGGTCTTTCCAGGCGCGCGCGTGCGTGGGGCTGTCGAGCCATCGCACCGCCGCCGCGCACGCCAGCGGGACGCCGCCGTCGCACGCGCGGACCAACATGTCCATGCCTCGCTCGACGTCCGCGACCACGCCACGTCCGTCGAGCCACATCCGGCCGGCGAACGCGCAAGCGTGCGCATCGCCGAGCGAACATGCGTCTCCCAGGGTTCGGGCGACGCATGAAATCCCTCGATCGTCCGGCGCCTCGCTCCACGCCCTCAGCGCGCGGCGAGCGCACTCGGGAGCGGGCAATCCGCCGCAGGGCGAGTCCTCGTCGGCGCGGCACGTCCACGAGGCCGACGCGGGTGCGGCAGGCGCCGCCGCACGCGCGCCGCAGCCATCGATGGTGCATGCGGGCTTCGCCGGAGCCGACGGCGTCAGGTCCAGCGGGGCGGTCGCGCACGACACAGAGCCCAAGATGAACAGGGCGACGAAGCCGGACGGGGGAGACTCCAAGACGGCGACAACAGTCTACGGGAACGACGCCCTCGGGGCCCGTCCACACATTCCGCCCGAGCCCGCGGCGCGCTCTCTAGCCCTCTTTCACTTCGCCGATCATCGCGAGGAGCGTCTTCTTCGCGTCGCCGAGCACCATCATGGTGTTCTGCTGGAAGAAGAGCTCGTTCTCGACGCCGCTGAATCCCGCGTTCATGCTGCGCTTGAGGACGATCACGCTCCGCGAGGACTCCACGTCGAACACGGGCATTCCGTAAATGGGACTCGAGGAGTCCTTTTTCGCCGCCGGGTTGACGACGTCGTTGGCGCCGACGACGACGACGGCGTCGGTGCGCGCAAAGTCGTCGTTGATGTCGTCCAGGTCGAACAGCCTGTCGTACGAGACGTTGGCCTCCGCCAAGAGCACGTTCATGTGCCCGGGCATTCGGCCTGCGACCGGGTGGATGGCGTACTTCACGTCGACCCCTCGCCGCTCGAGCGCCGTGGCCAAGTCGCGCACGGCGTGCTGGGCCTGGCTGACCGCCATCCCGTAACCGGGTACGACGATCACGGACTGCGATGCTTTGAGCACCGCCCCCGCGTCCTCCACCGTCGCTTCGTTGTAGGATCGGCCGAGCTGGGGCGCCGCCGCGGCCGCCGGGAGGGCCGAGCCGAAGGCGCCGAATAGAACGTTGGAGAAGCTGCGGTTCATCGCCTTGCTCATCAGCATCGACAGGAGCAAGCCCGAGGAGCCGTCGAGCGCGCCGCAGATGATGAGGATCTGGCTGCTCAGCGCGAAGCCCGTCGCGCACGCGGCCAGGCCCGCGTACGAGTTGAGCAGAGAGATGACCACGGGCATGTCGGCGCCGCCGATCGGGAGCACCGCCATGACACCGACCGCGAGCCCGGTCCCCGCGATGGCGAAGAAGACGACTTGCATCTCGCGATGCACGACGAGAAGCCCGATGGCCGCCAGCGACCCGACGAAGAGGCCGATGTTGAGGACGTTCTGGCCCTTCCACGTGATCGGCGCCCCCCGGATGAACCCTTGGAGTTTGCCGAAGGCCATGATGCTTCCGGTGAACGTGAGAAAGCCGAGAAAGGTCTCGAACCCCAGCGCGGCCGTCTTGAACTGGGTCAGATGCGCCGTTTCGCGCAGGTACTCCGCGACGCCGACCAGGGCGGTGGCCAACCCGCCGAACGAGTGCGAGAGGGCGATCCGCTCGGGCATCTTGGTCATCGGAATCCACGCGCTGATGGCCACACCGATGGCGCTGCCGAGGAGCAGGCCCGCGACGATCCAGTCGTAGCGAATGATGTCCCGGTGCAGCAGCGTGCCGACCACTGCGATGAGCATCCCGACCTCGCCCAGCATCAGCCCGCGGCGCGCGGTCTCTGGCCCCGCGAGGCCGCGCAGGCAGAGGATGAAGAGGACTGCGGCGACGACGTACGAGAGACTGAACACCACCTCGGTGGGGGTCACGACGTCTCCACCTTTCGGACGGGCATCGCGGTCTCGGCGACGCCGGGTTTCTTGCGAAACATCCTCAGCATCCGGTCGGTGATGAGGAAGCCGCCGACCACGTTGATCGTCGCGCAGGTGACCGCGACGAATCCGAGAATCTGACTCAAGCGGTGGTTCGAGCCGGCCGCCACGAGCGAGGCTACGAGCGAGATACCGCTGATGGCGTTCGTGCCGCTCATGAGCGGCGTGTGCAAGAGCGGCGGGACGCGCGAAATGACTTGGTATCCGACGAACGTCGCGAGGACGAACACGTACAGGTTGAACACCCACTCGCTGGTCATCGGCCCGCCCCCGCCGACCGGACCACGACCGGGGGCGCATCGAGCTCCCGGAGCTTCGGGTGAACGACTTCGCCCCCGTGGGTGACGACGCTGCCGGCGACGATTTCGTCCTGGAAATCGAGCTTCCAGGTCCCCTCTTTGGCTACGTAGAGCAGAAGCTTCTCCATGTTGCGCGAGTACATTTGGCTGGCGTGCGCGCACATCCGGCTCGCCAGGTCCGTCGCGCCTATGATCGTGACGCCGTGCTCGACGATCGTCTTGTCGGGCTGGCATAGCTCGCAGTTGCCCTGCTGCTCGGAGGCGAGATCGACGATTACGCTCCCCGGCCTCATCGACCGCACCATGTCGGCCGTCACGAGAACGGGCGCGCGCCGTCCCGGGATGAGCGCCGTACAAATCACGACGTCGGCCTTCGCGACGTGCCGCGCGATCGCCTCGGCCTGCGCGCGCTTGCCGGCTTCGCTGAGCTCGCGCGCGTAGCCGCCCGCGTCCTGGGCGTCCTCTGTCGCCCCGACTTCGACGAACTTTGCTCCGAGGCTCTCGACTTGCTCCTTGACCACTCTGCGGACGTCGAACGCCTCGACCACGGCGCCCAACCGCCGCGCCGTGCCGATCGCCTGGAGACCTGCGACGCCGGCACCCAGGACCAAGACTCGAGCAGGCGCGATCGTCCCCGCGGCGGTCATCAGCATCGGGAAGAAACGCGGCAGCGTCGCGGCGGCCATCATGACCGCCTCGTAGCCGGCCACTGTGGCCTGCGACGAAAGTGCGTCCATCATCTGCGCGAGGGTCGTGCGCGGGATCATGTCGACGGCGAGCGCCGTGATCCGCCGGACCGCCAGCGCCTTCACGACCGCGGCGTTCGCGAGCGGATAGAGGAGCGACACGAGCGCGCTGCCCTCCTTCAGCCGCCGTACGTCGTCGACGCTGGGGGGTCGAATCTGGACCACCACGTCGGCGTCGGCGAGAAGCGCCTCGGTCGACGCATCCACCCGCGCGCCCACGCCCGCGTACTCTTCGTCGCTCGCAAAAGCGCGCGAACCTGCCCCCGACTCCACCGATACGTCGATGCGTTTGGCGGCGAGTCGCTTGACCGATTCGGGCACGACTGCCACGCGACGCTCGGCGACCGAGCTCTCCTTACGAACTGCAATCCTCATCGGCCGCGCGCAATAGAGCTTGGGCCCCGAGTCGGGTCAAGGCCAATCAAAAGCCGTAGAGGACGCCTATCTCCGGCCCGAACGTGGGCATTAGGCCATTTCCCCCGATGACGACGTTGAGGCGAAGCGCTCCGGTCAGCGCACCGCGCGGCGAAAACTGATAGCGAGCGCCGCCGCCGAGGACGATGAAAAAGGGCGCGTCCGTCAGCCAAACGTCCACTGTCTGCGCCGTCGTCACGCCGCTGACCCGCACTTGCGTCGACTGGTGCCCGTCGAACTCCGAGAGTCCCAGCCCGCCGAATGCCATCGGCGAGAAGCCGGTGCGAAGGAGCGGGGTCTGTCCGAAGAGATACGTCGCTCTCGCTTCGATGTGGAACGGCGCGGTGAACGCGTGACCTTGATCGACCGCGCTCTTGCCGGGATAGGAATTGGCCACGTATCCGACGCGACCACCCAGAAGCAGGCTCGGGTTCCACGCGTAATCGAATGCGAGGAGGATTCGGATGTTGCCTCCCTGCAGCGCTCCGGAGGCCGTGCCGGATTTCCCGACGACCAGCGTGTCGTTGACGGCCTGGCCTTTCGGGAAATCGGAGCTCGCTGCGGAGTCGTAACAGTAATAGCCCTGCGAGTTGATGGGGCTGCCGGTCGCGTCGTCGCGCCTGCAAACATCGGTGCCGCTCGGCAGCGCCAAGAAATCGATCGCGAGCGATACGCCGAACCAGAGGCGCGTGAACTTCGGACCCGAGTCGACGGTTTTCTTCTTCTCTTTGAGGTCGCCCTCTTCGGCGCCGCCTTCCTCGCCCTCGCTCGACCCGGCTCCCGCTGCGCGCTTGCGCCCGCAGCCGGCAAGGCCGGGGGGACAGTCCGCTTCTTCGCACGAACGGGGCGCTTCTTTGCCGGGGAGGCGCGGCGGCTCGCTCGTGATTTTGTCTCGAATCGCGACCGCGAAAGGGTGCTTCGGATCGCCGGTCGCGGCGGCGGGGTCTCCCGTCTTGTCGAACCCCTGAATCCAGTACCGCATGACGCCGCGCGTGACGTCCGCGCAGGGGATGAGCCCCTCGTAGACGTTTCCGGCGACGTTCTTGAGCTGGACGCGAGCCCACTCGCGCATTTGCGCGCCCTTGTACTTGACGATGACCTGGTCGAGCTTCGAGTTTCCGACGTACTCGGCGTGAATCGGCAGCGGGGTGTCTTCCTTCTGCTCGATCGCGGGGTCGTGGTCGAAATCGCCGCCCGTCGGCTGGTCGGGTAGGGGCCCGGGCGGCGGCCCGGCAGGGGCCGGGTGTTGCGGTGGCGCCGGTTCCGGCGCCGGGGGG
>JBAULD010000119.1:0-5098 GCA_049578005.1 Polyangiaceae bacterium | reverse complement strand
CGTCGAGCGTGCTCGCCTACTGGAGTAGGCTCCGCGCGCTCGCCGCCGGCCTCGCTCGGTCTCGACGACGATCGCCGGCCTTCTAGGCTCGGCGGCGGGGCTGCGGGGAAGGCGGAGCCTGCTGGCGGCGACTATTTCACGCCGTAGACGCGGTTGCGGCGCCCGCGATCTTTCGCCTTCAGCTTGGCGCGGAAGCGCTTGCTCTTCGTTCTATTGACCTTGCGCGGCTTTTTTGAAAGGACGATGTACATAGAAGGCTCCAGCCTTACCATGAATGTCCGCCTGGCACACGAGTTTCGCTTCGAAGCGGCGCACCGCCTCCCCCGAGTGCCCGCGGGCCACAAGTGCGCGCGCCTTCACGGGCACAGCTTTCGTGTCGAGCTCGTCGTCAGCGGGCCGGTCGACGAACGCACCGGGTGGTTTATCGACTTTCAGCACCTCTACGACGCTTGGAATCCGATCCACGAGCTTCTCGATCACCACTATCTCAACGACGTTCCAGGCCTCGAGAACCCGACGAGCGAGCTACTCGCTCGCTGGATTTGGGAGCAGGTCAAACCGGCCCTCCCGCCCCTTTCGCGCGTGACGGTCTTCGAGACCTGCGAAGCCCGCTGCGAATACGAGGGGGATTAATTGGCGAAGGCCTTCGCATGCCGCTGCGAGGACGTGACCCTCGCCGATCTCGAAGACGCGATCGCCCGCGGCTACACGGATATAGAGTCCCTCAAGCGCTACACGGGCTTTGGCACTGGATGGTGTCAGGGCAAGTGGTGCGTGGCGCTCTGCGCGCGGGTTCTCGTTTCTCGCGGAGGGAGCGCGGCTCGTCCGATCACGCCTCGGCCGCCGATTCATCCCATCGCGCTCGCAGACCTCGCCGGGCTGGCGGAGATCGCGGAAGAGGACGAACGATCGGGTCGCCCGGCGACTTAGCTGGGAACGTAGAGGCTACCCCCGCAGCTCCGGCGCGGCTCGGCCGACCTCGGACGTCCCGGCAGTTCGCATGCTCTCTTCGGCGAGGCGAGATTGCACGCTCAGCGCCGCTGCCGCGGTGAGCACGAGGGCGATCCATACCGCGTCCGCGAGGACCAGGTGGACGAGCTGAAGCCAAACGGGGGCGAGCGTGAGCATGTCGAGAAGCCCGCCCGCAACCTGGACGACGGCAAGCGCCGCAGCGACGCGCGAGACGATACTCACGGTTCGCGTCGGACGGCACGTGCGCGTGATGCCGCCGGCGATCACGATCAGCGCGGCTGTCATCGTCGCCAGCAGCGGGTGCAGCGCGCGCAGACGGACGAACCAGTGGGCGTGCGGCGCGAAGTCTTGCGCTACGCCGAGCGCCACCGACGCGGACGGGAACAGCGTATCGCCCAGTGCCGTCAGCGCCCCCGTGCTGCCCACGAGCAGCATGGCCGCCAGCGGCAGGAGCGTCGACCACGCAGCCAATCCTTGCCCCCGTACGCGAGCCGGCGCAAAGCCCGACGCCCACCACGCCGTCAGCGCGGTCGATCCGAGCAAGAGGAAGGTGTTCGCCAGGTGCAAGCTCACGCTGAACGCGCGCTTTGCGGAGGCGTCGTGGGCCACGAGCTCGAAGAGCACGAGGGCCGCACCCAGGGCGGCCTCGGTGACCATGAACGTCATCGCGGCGGTCGCGCCCGCTCTCACGCAGTGCCCTCGTGGATAAGACCGGCGGCTCCACACGAGAAGCCCAACGGTGAGCAGCAGCGCGGTACCGCTGGAAAGCCGATGCGAAAGCTCGACCATCGTCTCGACCCGTGGCGCGCGGGGCATCACTTCGCCGTTGCAGAGCGGCCAATGCCTCCCGCAGCCTGCGCCCGATCCTGTGGCTCGTACATAAGCGCCCCAGGCGGCCACGCCAATATCGTATGCGAGGAGGCCCCAAGCGAAGCGAGCGAACCGCGTCATGCCTGGGGTTCTAGCCCCAATCCGAGAATATGCCGACGGCAGGGCCCGCAGTTTCGCTCGAAATGCGGCGCGTGCGCGCAGTTAGCTGTCCGCGTCCATGTAGGCTTCCCGTTCGCCGCGCACGAGAAAGACCGGGCACGAGACCGTTCGCGCGATCCGCTCGGCCCTTGATCGGCGCCATCGCCTCCGCTCATGGGCATGCGAACCGAGGATGATGACGGAAGGCGCATGCCGCACGCACGCCCGGGCCACTGCTTCCACCGGGTCGTCCGCACGCTCGGCGTCGACGATCACATGACGCGCGCTGCTTCCTCGGACGACGGACTCCGCGAAATCCTTCAGGTGATCGAAGGATTGGCTCACGACGTCGCTCACGCCCCAGGAGCGACCGGTGTGGTCGAGAAATTCGTCGTTTCCGTCTGAGCCGGCCGCGTGGAAGAGCACGACGTCCGACCCCCAACGCTCGGCGATGCGCATCGCAATCGCGAACGCTCGACGCGAGGCCGAGGAGAAATCGACCGGAACGAGCATCCGGGTGAATGGATTCGCGGCCGAGGTGTCGTCCTCTTCGGCGGCCTCCGGTCGTTCGAGCTGCGTTTCTGGCGGCGCCATCCCGATCGTATGTGCGTCCCTTCGCGATCGACCGCAAGCCTCCGAAGCTCGGGAATCGTACTCGTTCCCTTCGCGATCGCCCCCGAGCCTTCTAAGCCGTTCGCACCGGGAATCGGTCGCGCATCTCGCGTGCCCAGCGCGCCCCCTCGTCGAAGACATCCCCCGAAAGCAGCGAGGTGATCGCGCGCCGGAGAAAAGGATGCTGCGGCTGAGCAAAAAGATAGGACGCGAGGTCCCCCGCGTAAAACGCCTGAACGGCACCGACGAAAAGGTCCGCTCCGCTGCGCTGCTCGCGCTCCCAGGACTCGAAGCGAAGGCGACGAACGTCGCCGGACCGAAGCGCGCCGTCGATGACGTCGGCGGCGTGCAGCGCCCCATGCATCGCGAGGTGGGCTCCGGTCGAGAACAGCGGATCGATGAAACCGGATGCGTCGCCGAGCGCGACCCAACCGTCGCCGCAGAGAGTTCCGACACGGAAGCTGAAGTCAGCGGTGGCTCGAGGCAGAAAGCTCATCTTCGCGCCTCGGAGCATCCCGCAGACGGTCGGCGCAGCCGCGACGGCGGCGTCGAAGAGCAAGCCCGGCCCCGCAAGCTCGTGGCGAGCTCGCACCCATGCGTTGGAGACGACGGCCCCGACGCTCGTTCGTCCGTCCGCGAACGGGATGAGCCAGAACCAACCACGCTCATCCGGATCGTTGCCGAAGACGACGATTTGAATGTCCCCCTCGCGCTCGCCCGAGTCGCGCCATGCGCCGGACAGCTGCGTGAAGAAAGCCGTTCGGTCGAGGTGATCGATGCGCGCGATGTCACCCGCGGCGCGGGCGATCACCGCGCTGCGGCCGCTCGCGTCCACAACGACGCCGGCACGCAGCGTGTGGAGCTCGCCGTCCGGTCCCCGCGCTTCGAGGCCGACGGCGCGTGTCCCGTCGCGGACGACTCGCGTGGCCTCCCATCCTTCGCGCAGCTCCGCTCCGCAACGCCCGGCGTGCCGGAACAGCAGCGCGTCGAAATCGTCGCGCGGCACCTGGAAGGCGTGATCCCAGCGAGCGTGGAACGCCTCGGAAAACGCGTATCGAACCGACCGGGCCGGGTCCGCGCCGTCGACGAAGCGCGCTCCGCGCTTGACGATGAAACGCTTTCGGACCTCGTCGATGACGCCGATCGTCTCGAGCACGCCGAGACTATTGGGCAAGAGCGATTCACCCAGATGGAAGCGGGGATGCCGGTCGCGCTCGAGCACGACGACTCGACGGCCGAGAGACGCCAGCCTGGCGGCGCACACCGACCCCGCCGGGCCGCCGCCGATGACCGCAGCGTCGAATTCGCCCGAATCGGCCGCTCGGACGGACGCGCCGTCCGATTCCGACCTCACTCGGCCGTCTTGGCGGGAGGGCCCAACTGGATGCGCTCGCCGATGTACGCGCCGATGAGCGTGAGCAGAATGCCGATCGCCGCGAAGATCAAATAGAGGAAGAGAGGCATCGTCCGGACGGTCTGGCTCTGGATGAGGAGGAACGTACTGGGGATGGCGACGAGAAGGCTCGCTACCGCCGGTTCGACGAACGTACGCCCCGGCGAAATCATGCCCACGAGCATTCCCCCGAGAAACCAGACGGGAATACAAACGAGCATCCCGTTTTGCCCCTCGAAATCGAGCATCGGCAGCACCATCGGCAGCCCGAAGACGAGCGCGCCCGTGAGCACGCCTTGCACGAGAAAGGCGATGAGCAGCCAAGCGACGTTCACGCCTTCCTGCTGGTAACGCCGCGCGAGCATCTCGTCGCGCGAGCGCTTGGACTTGCCCAGTTCCTCGATTTTGGCGCCGCACGAGGCGCACCGCACCGAGCCGGGTTGGTTCTTTTGGAATCCACACGACGGACATACGACGGGCTTTCCAGCGGCCATTGATAGCTACGGTACCGCCGGCAGCCACGGTGAGCCAAGCGGGAACAACGGCCTGCGCAGCGATGTCGAGCTATGGTGTGGTTGGCGTGTCGCGCGAGAGCCCCTCCGTCCCGTCCCCCATGCATCTCGCCGGGGTTGAGCCGAAGGACGAGCTCGATCTCGAGCTCGTCGCTCTTCCGGATCCGCCGAGGCGCGAGCGGACGATGAGTCTCCTCGTCCTGGCGCTGGCGGCCGCGTCGGCGCTCGCGATGGCCTTTGCTTTGCGCCACGACGTGGCATACGCGTTCGCCGGCGGAGCGGCGTCGGGTCTCGGGGATCTTCGCACGGTCCGGGCCGATGCGCTCGGGCCTCACGAGAACGGGCGGGTGCATGCCGAAGCGATGCTCGGGATAGCGGGTGGAATCCGCTACGAGCGGCTTCTCACGGACGATACGTTTCGCGCCCTGCCGGTCGCGGGGCGCCGCGACATATGGGTCGAGGTGCGCGTGCCGGCGGGCGAGGAGAGCGGACGATGGCAGCCTCCGCGGTCCTTCACCGGCCGTCTCGTGCGCTTCGACGCGGCGGGCCTGCGCCACCGAGGACTCGCGAGCGCCATCGAGAGCGCGAGCCAGGAGCGCCTGCCACCCGGGGCGTGGCTCCTCGTCGACGGCGAGGAGCC
>JBAULD010000118.1:0-3063 GCA_049578005.1 Polyangiaceae bacterium | reverse complement strand
CGTGATAACCTGGTAACGCACGACATGGCAGCTCACACGCAAACCGCCGCTCAAGTAACCAGGCCCGCGCCTCCGCTCAATGTCTGGCTGCCGCCGGTGATCCTCGGATGGGTGATCCCGGGCGGCGGCACGCAGCGCACATCGTCGCCGGGCTCGGCGCTCAGGCGAGCGCGGAGGCCGAGAGGCGGCGTGTGGAAGACGACGCGATCGCCGCGCGCGCTCACGCGATCGGGCGAGCCGCCGCTGCGATCGAGCGCGACTCCGACACCGTCGCCCAAGATCTCGCGCGGTCGCTGAGCGCCCCGGCCAAAGCGTGGGGACGCGATCTTTCGCTCGTCTTCGTCGGTCGCGACCGCGATGCCGCCGCGCGCGACCCCCTGCTCGTCCGTTATCGCGTAGAGCGGGCCGTCGTGGCGCTCGCCCCACCGCTCGCGCACGCCCTCTCGTCCCTTGCTCCGGAGGGGGTCTCGGCGCCGTCGCGTTTTGCTGCCGTGGCGCGGACGCTGGTCCGGGCGGCGGCCGAAGCGAGCGGAGCGCACGAACCCGACCTGATGCTCTTGCCGCTGGCCCGCGCCGCTGTCGCCACGCTGGTCGACCAGCTCTTCGCGCAGTCCGTGTCGCCCCCGGCGGCGACCCGAGCGGCGGGGTTGGTGCGCGAGCTGACCGCGTTCGCGGCTGCGCTCGAATGAGCGTCTCCGGCCCTCCCCGCTGGCGCAAGGGGTATAGTGCGGTCGTGAGGATTGCGCTCGGCGTCCCGTTGCTCTTCGGCTCGCTACTCGTGCCAGCCCCCCTGGCGCGCGCGGAAATTCTGGGCGGCGTCGGCGGCGACACGGTCACGCTCGAGGCCGACCGGCTCGATATCGACGTCCTTCCCGGGGAAGCGACGCTCACGGGCAAGGTCACCCTCTCCAAGGGCGACCTGGTGGTGAGCTGCCCGCGAATCGATTTGCGGTTCGACCAGACTCCGCACCTTACCTGGGCGCGGGGCTCGGGCGGTGTCACGGCGGACGTGCGCGGCGTTCACGCCGAGGCGCCCTCCGTCGAGCTCGACCTCATGCGCCAAGTGCTCGATCTGCGGGGGGGCGTCAAACTCACCCGGGGCCAGGGTTGGCTGACCGCCGACACGGCACGGATCGACATCCCCACCGCAAAGGTATCGCTCACGCAAGTCAAAGGAGCGATCCCGGTGGCCAAACGACCGTAGCGCAGTGACGAAGCCTGCCGAGGAGTCCCGACCGGCGATCGCGGCCCGCGGCCTGCGTGTGACCCGCGGGGGAAAGGCCGTTCTCCGAGGGGTCGACATCGAAGCCTACCCTGGGGAGGTCGTCGGTCTCTTGGGGCCTTCCGGCGCCGGTAAGTCGACCCTCTTTCGCGCTTTGGTGGGGGAGGCTCCGCCGGACGAGGGGACCGTCTGGCTCGATGGGCGAGACGTGACGCGCGACCCTCTGTGGAGGCGCGCCCGGGCAGGCATGGGTTACGTTCCCCAGGGCCCGAGCGTGCTGTGGGAGCTGACCGTCGGTCAGAACCTGACCGCGTACCGGCGCATCACGGGGCTGCCTGCACGGCCGCCGCGCGTGGCTGCCGGGCGGGTCGGGCTGGAGGATCTCCTCGACGTCCGGGCGGGAGAGCTCTCGGGCGGAGAGCGCCGACGCCTCGAGCTCGCTCGGGCCATCACGCGCACGCCCAGGGTCCTCGTCTGCGACGAACCGTTCGCGGGCGTCGACCCCGCCGGAGCCGAACGCCTGGGACTCCTGCTGAGCGAGCTTGCCCGCGAGGGAACGTCGGTGCTGCTGGCGGACCACCACGTCGCCGAGGCGCTGCGGGTTTGCACGCGGGCCCTGCTGCTACTCGACGGCGTGGTCGCCGCGAGCGCTCCGGCCGGCGAGTTTGCCGAGCACCCGCTCGTGCGGGGCCGGTACTTGGGGACGCTCGGGGTAACGTGACGGGTAGCAGCTGGTCCCAGTGACAGCTTGGAGTAGCCGTCTTCGCCGTGGAGGGATAACCTCGCGCGCGCAGTCATACCGATGCCACACCGCCGGACTCACTTCGCCTATCAGGTGCCCTGAGATGCGCACTCCGAGTCTGGCTGCCGCCTTCTCGCTGGTCGCCCTGGTCGTCGTCTTTTCCGGGTGTGCAACCGAGCCCCCTGACGACTGCTCGTCGAACGGGACTTGTCCGATCACGGCGGACGCAACGGCGGACTCGTGGAACGAAGGCGCGTCGGACAGCCCGCAGAACGTCGAGAGCGGCCCCGAGACGACTCCGGACGCTCCAAACGAGGTCGAACAAGACGGAGGCACCGCGGAGGGAGGGGACGCTCGTCCGACCGTCGATGCGACCGTAGATTCGGCGGACGCCGGGGACTCCGGACCCGACCAGGACGCGGGGGACTCGAGCGACGCCGCAGACGGGTTCGACGGTTTTGACGGCTTCAGCTGCGATCCGAGCCAACCGCCCCACGACCAGCCGTGCGTCATCGACGAGCGCTACGGCCTCTTCGTGGCGCCGGCGGCCAGCGGCGGCAGCGACGCGACGGGCGACGGCACCCGCGCCAAGCCCTACGCAAGCATCGGCCATGCGCTCGGGAATCTCGGGGCCAAGAGCCGAGTGTACGTCTGCGACGCGGCCTACGCCGAGTCGGTCACGCTGCGCGGCCCGGCGAGTCTATTCGGTGGTCTGGAGTGCCCGGCGGGCGACGCGGGTTGGGGGTACCTCGGAAGCGGGGCTCAGGTCACCGCTCCCCTGAACACCGTGGCGCTCCGGGTCGAGGTGGATAGCGGGCCGGTCGACGTCGAAGACCTGCGCTTCGTGGCGTCCAACGCTTCGGGCCAGGACGACGCGGGAAACGGGGCCTCGAGCATCGCGGCGATCGTGAACGGCTCGCTGAACGTCACCTTCCGCAGGTGTGTCTTTGCGGCCGGCGGCGGCGAGAACGGCGCTCCGGGGACCGACGGCGCGAACGCCCCGAACTACCCGGTGGCGCAGGTCCTCGCGCAGGCGGGCAGCGACCAGGACGGCGGCGCCGGTGGCGCGGGCAGCGCGGTAACGTGCGCCGACGGACAC
>JBAULD010000117.1:0-13901 GCA_049578005.1 Polyangiaceae bacterium | reverse complement strand
GGCGGCGGCAGCTCGAGCGGCGGAGGTACGACCGGCAACAGCCCAGGCAACGGCGGCGCAAGCGGCAGCTCCTCTTCCGGCGCTTCGCCCACGAACAGCGGCGACGACGCGTCCACCCCGTCGGCGAGTGGATCCGATGCCGGGGATGGCAGCCTTGCCGCGACCGGGTGCGCCGGAAAGAGCTACAAACTCTGCGAGGACTTCGAGACCGGCACGGTGGGCAGCCTCGGGCCGGGTTGGACTCAGTTCGCCGGCTACGGCACTCCGGGACCAACGGACGTCGCCCTGGCCAACGACGCGGCCCATTCGGGCAAAATGTCGCTGAAGAGTGACTCGATCAATCGGGGGCAGACGCGGGCGCAGAAGAGCCTATCGGCCATCGGGGCCACCGCGTCCAACCACTGGGGTCGGATCTTCTACAAAGTGCAGGAGCCCGCCCCGAAGCCGCTGAAGACGGCGACCAACACGGTGATCCACATCACGTGGACGTCGCTGATCGGCCCAGCCGGCGAAAATCGCGTAGTCGACATCGTCGAGAACATGGCCGGAATGCACCAGTGGCTATTCAATATTCCGAGCGACGGCTGCTGCACGAGCTCCGCGTACAATTGGACGTTCGACCCGCCGGACGGCGGTTCCAGCTGGCACTGCGCCGAATGGTGGGTCGACGTCGCGACCGACAGCTACCGATTCTTCTCGGACTCTTCGGAGGTGACCTCCCTCGCGTTTTCCGGAAATACGAAATCGACGATGTCGGATTATACGGCGATCGTCGTGGGCGCTACCTGGTACCAACAAGCCGGGACCATCCTGACGCCGTTCGTGATCTGGTTCGACGACTTGGCGATCGACGACAACCGTGTCGGCTGCCAGTGAGCGACCCGGGTCAGGTGGCTCGACACGCGCGCTAGCGGGTCATCTCGAGCATCGTGGGCCGGAAGCCGCAGGCGCGGAACAGCCGCTGCGCGGAGGCGTTGGTCACGAGCGTGGACAGAACGAATCGCTTGGCCCCAAGTCGCTCCAACGCTTTAACGAGCTCTTCGAGCAGCCTTCGACCGAGGCCGCCGCGCCGCGCATCTTCGGCCACGAACAAGTCGTGTACCGCCCCGTGCGCATCGAGCAAGAGATTCCAGTCGCGCGGCTCGAGCGTCCCATACGCATAGCCGACCACCTGCGCACCTCGGCACGCAACCAGCACGACGGCCTCCTTTCGGCCTAGCTCGCGCGAAAGCCAGTGCTCGTACCCCTCTTCGACTCGGTCCACGAGGAGGAATCGCGCAGGGTCCGCTTCGTGGTGCATGCGAACGAGCCGGCCCGCGAGCTGGCCGACCGCAGGGAGATCACGCGTTTCGGCGCGGCGGATGTCGCTTGGATCGCTCACGGTGCCAAGACTAGCCCCGAAGCGGCCGTCAGGGCGTCGGCGGCGTGCTGTCGGCCTTCAGATGTTGAAACAGATGCACGAGCTCGACGAGATCGCACCCGATCCGAAGCTGCGCGTCGACTCCGCTCCTCGCCGGGTCACCGCCCAGGTTCGACAATCGGAGCTCATACGTCGCGGCGAATCCGATCTCGATACCCGCCGCCCGCCCACCCAAGACGAAGGCCGGAGCAAGCCCCCAGAGGTTGGACCCGGACTCCCAGCGAACGGCCGGCTCGAGGCGGAGGAACGTCGCCGCCGAAAGCTGAGGATCGACAACCAGCGAGAAGAAGTCCCACGTGAAGAAGCCACCCATATCGAGCGCAGGACCTCGGCTGCCGTCCCACCACGAGAGCTGCCCGAGCGCCCCGCCACGGACGCTCCCCTCGCGCCACCCGCCGAAGATCCCCGCCCCCCCCATCGTCGCGGCGGGAGGTGCGGCCCAGGCCCAGCGTGGACCTTCCGAGAGCATGACCCCGGCGATCGGTCCTTCTTCGAGTGTCTGCGCGATGCCGGGACTCCCTCTCGTGACGGCAGCCGTGAACGCGATGCAGCCGGCGAGACGGGCGGCCCTCATCGGCCCCTGCCCTCGCGCGAGGGTCGGCTGTCGGCCTCGGAGGGGCACACGAGGTACTGAGGAAAGTCGGTGCCGTTCGTCGTCACAGGACGGCAATCCGGCACGCACCGTTCGATCCGGTTGCGGCCCGCGAGGACGCGCGCCGCCCGATGGTCGGCGCATTCGGTCGCGAGACTGAAGGCATCGAACCAAGGCTTCATGGTCCGCTCGTCGCCGGCGGCGAGGGTGAGTGCCGCGTCCTGCAGCGCGGACCATCCGAGGCGATCGAATAGTTTCCGTGTCCCCTGGAGCACCGACCGACCCAGCACGCGCTCGATCGCCACGTGACGGCCCCAGACCCAAAGGCCTCGCATGAGCGTGCGGTCGAACGAGTAGTCCGCGCCCGCGACGAGATACGAGGGCGTTTCGACCGGCACGAACACCGAGCTGATGCTCGTGTCTTCCGTGTCGCCGAGCGGGCGAGATTTCTCCATGATCGATAGAAGCTCGTCCTCGCGAACGCGCGCCATTTGTTGCGCCAGAACGACCTCTTGGATTTGGTTCTGGCTGGACATCTGGCCTACGGCATTGAGCGTGACGTCGAGGACGCCGGTCGGGCGCCCCTGCGGCGAGCCTTCGAGAGGTCCGGTTCCCACGGCCAAGACCCGCAAGGCGCGAGCGGGATCTAGGACGATCCCCTCCAGCGCGGGCCGCGTCATACGAAGCGCGCGGTACACGGGAAAACCGGATCGAAGGCCACCGTCGAACCAAGTTCCGCAGGAGCCGCCCTGGGTCACCCCGTCGTAGGTGTGGCGGACGCCGCGCGCAAAGACGGGAAGGACCGCGGACGCCATCACCCCCGCGCCCAGGCAATACTCGCGGCCGCCCACTGCCTCTTGGATTACGCCACGCGCGGGCTTCGACGGCATACCGGCGCACGTCCGCTCGTCCAGTCCGACCGTCTGATTGTCCTCCGATTCCACGGAGACGACCACGCGCGGGACGTCATTTCCGATCAGCTCCTCCGAGAACGCGTCGAGGACGGGGGCGATCACGTTCGACGACATCGGGTCGAAGCGCATCAGGTTTTGATCCGGCACGCCGAGCAACCCCACGAGCCTGGTGATCGGACCCGGCTCTACGCACATGAGCGTCTGCTCGTCGTCGTCCGTGAACGCTTGGTAGAGCGCCGTCAGCGCGGTCATTTGGCGAGGACGCTTTGCAAAGAGCTCGTCGCGGGTCTTGCCGTCGAGGCCGGACAGGCCCGTGTCCGCGTCGAGCCCTCCGGTCGCCGCGGGCGACGGCCAACCGTCGAAGCAATCTGTTCGATCCGAAGTCTGCGTATCGGCGCCGCCGGCGCCGTCTGCGAAGCACGTGTGAACGCGGGCGGCGGCATCCCAGAACTTCTCGTGCCTGTCGATCAGGTTGCGCTGCGCGATCGTGCGCACGGGAAGGCTCGAATCGACGAAATAGAGATCGAGAATCTGGGCGATGAGCGCGCCCACGCTCGTCCCTACGAGAGCGCTGAATCGGTACTTCCCGCGGTCGCTCGGATCGCCCCCGGCGAGGAGGGCACGTTCTCGAAGCGAGAGAAGCTCGAACACGAAGCCGGCGGAGAACGCGCCGTTCGCGGCGCCTCCGCTGAGCGCGAGCGCCGGAGCATCCTCGACCTCGTCGGTCCTCGCGGCCGTCTTCTCCACGATGTCGGCGATCGCATGCAAAGCAGCGGGGAGTCGGTCGTAGACGTTGCTCCTTCGGAGGCTTTCGGACAGGGCCTCGGAGCCCGCCATATACGCGACGGTGACGGCTATCCGAGCGATCACGAACTGGACCAGCGGCCGTGGATCGCTCGTCCGGGCACACGCCTCTTCGAGCTTCATGTGCGCGGCCATCGATCCCCAGCGTCCACCGGCGTGTACGAGCCGAGCTCCCAGTTCTTCGATGTCCGTGGGTTCGATCGCCCGGAGGCAGGCAGCCATTCCGACGGGATCTCGATAGGCCATCACGGCCTCGAGTTCGAGCGCCGCAAACAACTGGAGATTCAGCTCCTGCAATGTCTTCGCCGGGGACGGCGAGCTCGAGGTCGTCGGTTGCGAATACGTGACGCTCGCGAAGAGCGACCGCGTGTCGACGCGAACCGGCGCACAGGCCGCCAGCGAAGCGATCGCCGCGAGGACTCCCCCTCCGACGCGTCGAGCGAAGTGCTTTCTCCCAGCCCCCATCAGCGGGCGCGACGGTAGCACGATTCCCTCACCTCGCTTGCCTAGGGCGAGAGCGTTGGGCATTTTAGCGCGCAGCCATGGGCGACGTCGCGGGCGTCGAGCCGGACATTCAGCCGAGAGGGCGAAGGGCGGTCGACGAATGAACAGCCGTTTGTTGATGACGTTGCAGGTCGCGGTCGTCGGGGCTCAGAAGATAGGAGCCGCGCCTCACGGCGTGCGCGTCGTCGCACCGATAACGAGCGGCCACTTCGAAGGTCCTCGGTTGCGCGGAAAGGTACTGCCCGGTGGCGGTGATTGGACCCTCCTGCGCGGCGACGGCGTCCTCGAGCTCGACTTGCGGCTGACGCTGGAAACGGACGACGGCGCCCTCATCCACATGGCCTCCTTCGGGCTCCGCCACGGACCTCCAGACGTGATCGCTGCGCTCGCACGCGGCGAGAGCGTCGACCCGTCGAGCTACTACTTCCGGACTACGCCCCGCTTCGCCACCGGTCACCCGAAGTACGCGTTCTTGAATCGCCTTCTGACCATATCGACGGGCGATCGGCGCGCCGAAGGTCCCGTCTACACGATCGAAGAGATCGGTTGAGGCGCCCTTGCCCGCACGACGAAGAGACATTCTCAAGCTTGGTGCGTTCGGCACGCTCGCCGCGTGCCGTGGCGCGCCCCCCGCTCTATCTCAATCACGAGCAGACAGGAGAACAGCAATGCGATCGCGCCCCCTCATGACTTTGCAGCTCAGCACGGCGCCGACTCAAAACGTCGGTGCCGGGCCCCAGGGCACGCGCGTGACATTCCCGATCACCGGAGGCTCGTTCCAAGGAGAAAGGCTTCGGGGCAAGGTGTTGCCCGGAGGCGACGATTGGACGGTGCAACGAATAGACGGCGTCGTCGAGCTGGACCTACGAATCACTCTCGAGACGGACGACGCCGCCCTCGTCTACATGACGTTCGAAGGGATCCGCGATGACGCAGCCCCAGGCGGCCCGTACTTTCGCACGCTGCCCCGGTTCGAAGCGGCGGACCCGAAGTACTCTTTCTTGAACCGGCTGCTCGCCGTCGGGACCGCGGAGATTCGGCCCGACGGGCCGGTTCACGTCATCGAGGAGATCCTCTGACGTCACCGCTGTCCATGGGCTCTACGAACCTGCTCGAGCTCTTGCAGATCGACGCGCCGATCATCCAGGCGCCGATGGCGGGCGTGTCGACACCCGAGATGGCGGCCGCTGTTTCGAACGCGGGAGCGCTGGGGTCGGTCGGCGTCGGCGCGACGAACGCCGAGGGTGCGCGTAGGATGATAGCCGAGTTTCGCGCGCGCTCGACCCGTTCGCTCAACGTGAACGTGTTCTGTCACCAGCCTGCTCGCCATGACGCCACCCGCGAAGCGAATTGGATCGAACTGCTGCGACCGGAGTTCGCTCGGCTCGGCGCGACGCCCCCGACCGCTCTCAGAGAGATTTATCGCAGCTTCGTCGAAGACGACGAGATGCTCGCCATGCTCGTCGCCGAGCGACCGCGGGTCGTGAGCTTCCACTTCGGCGTTCCGTCACGCGAGCGTATCGGCGCGCTACACGCCGCCGGGATCGTACTCCTGGGCGCGGCTACCAGCGTCGCCGAGGCGCGCACACTAGCTTCTGCGGGTGTCGACGCGGTCGTGGCACAGGGATACGAAGCCGGAGGCCATCGCGGCGTGTTCCATGCGAACGCCACGGACGACCGGCTCGGAACCCTCGCGCTGACCCGCCTTCTCGTCGGCGAGATCGACAGGCCGGTCATCGCCGCCGGCGGAATCATGGACGGCGCCGGGATCGCCGCGATTCTCCGTCTCGGCGCCGGTGCGGCCCAGATGGGCACCGCCTTCGTCGCGTGCAGCGAGTCGCAAGCCGACGAAGGATTCCGCGCTGCGCTGAAGAGCGACGCCGCCTTCCATACCGTGATGACTTGGGTGATCTCCGGTCGTCCTGCGAGAAGCTTGGCCAATCGCTTCACTGCGTTCGGACGAAATGTCGCCGCGAGCGACGTGCCCGACTATCCCATCGCGTACGACGCGGGAAAGGCTCTGCACGCCGCGGGGAAGGCGAAGGGCGAGTTTGGCTACGGCGCACAGCTGGCCGGGCAAGGGGCGCCGCTTTCGCGCGCGATGCCGGCCGGGGAACTCGTCGCCCTGTTGCGGCGCGAGATTCTCGCGGGGTAGCAGTCTTCGAGCCGATGAAGACCAACGCCGCGCGCTTGCTCGACACGATGGGGATTCCGTACGAGCTTCGGGAGTACGATCCCGGCGACGAGCACCTTTCCGCCGAAGAGGTGGCCCGCCGCGTGGGGCTACCTCCCGAACAGGTCTCCCATCGCGAAGCCCAAGTAGCCGGCCGGGACTCGGCCCTCGACCGACCGGCGCCGCCGCCTTAACTTCTTCTCACGATGAAGTCGCTCCGCTTGGATGTCTGGTCCGATATCGTGTGCCCGTGGTGCTACATCGGCAAGCGCCGGCTCGAAGCCGCTCTTGCCCTTTTCCCGCATCGAGACGCGATTGAGCTGGTCTGGCGCGCGTTCGAGCTCGACCCCGGCGCCCCGCGCACGCGCGATACGGATACGAATGGCTCGTACGCCCAGCGCCTCGCCACGAAGTACAACACGTCGATAGCCCAGGCTGAAACGCAGCTTCGACGAATGACGGACCTGGCAGCCGCAGAAGGGCTCGATTTTCGCTTCGACCGAATCAAGCCCGGCAACACGTTCGACGCTCACCGCGTTCTGCACTTCGCTGCCACGCGAGGCGTCCAGAACGAAGTCAAAGAGCGACTGCTTCGCGGGTACATGACCGAGGGCGAGCCGATCGGCGACCCAGGCGTCGTAGCTCGGCTGGCGGGGGAGGCAGGTCTCGAGCTCGAAGCAGTCCGCGCTGTGCTCGCCGGCGACGATTACGCTCGCGACGTCCGGGCGGACGAACAGGAAGCTCGGGAGCTCGGCGTGACCGGAGTGCCCTTCTTCGTTTTCGGACGGAAGTACGCCGTCTCCGGGGCGCAACCTCCCGAGGTTCACTTGCGCGCGCTCGAGCGAGCGTGGCGGGAGCTCGCGGCGGCGGGACCTGAGCCCGTGTTGGCCGAAGGAGCGATGTGCGGCCCTGACGGCTGCGATTGATGCAGCCCAACTCTCTCTCGGCCTCGGACGTGCAACGCACCGGCAAAGGGTAAGCGGATGACAATCTACCTGGCAGCGGTACTCATCGGCGTGATCGCGGGACTGCGCACGATGACCGCACCGGCCGCGGTGAGCTGGGCGGCCCGCCTCGGCGCGATCCACCTGAACGGCTCGTGGTTGGCTTTCCTGGGTTCCAAGTACGCGCCCTGGTTGCTGACCGTCGCAGCGATCGGTGAGCTCATCGTCGATCAGTTGCCCCAGACACCGAGCCGCAGAATACCGACGCAGTTTGGGGCGCGCATCGTGAGTGGCGCGCTCTGCGGCGCGGCTGTCGGCACAGAAGCGGGGTCGTGGATGATAGGAGCGGTCGTCGGCGTCGTCGGAGCGGTCCTGGGCACGCTCGGCGGCTCGGCGCTGAGGGGCCGGCTCGCTTCGGCGTTCCGCGGGGACCATCCGGCCGCGGTCCTCGAGGATGCGGTCGCGATTGGCGGAGCCGTCCTCATCGTGGGGCTGCTCGGGACGCTCGGATGAAGCGGTTCGACGCCATCATTCTAGGGGCGGGACAAGCCGGACCGTCGCTTGCCGGACGCCTCACTGCGGCAGGCATGACCGTCGCCATCGCTGAACGAAAGCTCTTCGGTGGCACGTGCGTGAACACGGGCTGCATGCCGACGAAGACGCTCGTCGCGAGCGCGCGGGCCGCCTACGTCGCCCGACGATCTTCCGACTTCGGCGTTCTCGTTCCGGGGCCCATCGGCATCGACTTCCCACGCGTCAGGGAGCGCGCGGCGGTCGTCGCGACCAATGCCCGTCGCGGGGTCGAGTCTTCGCTGAAGGGTATGCAGCGGTGCACCGTGCTGGAGGCACACGCGTGCTTCGAGTCGCCCGACACGATCCGCGTCGGAGATGAGCGATTTGGCGCCGAACGGTTCTTCATCAACGTGGGAGGCCGCGCACGTATCCCGCGCCTGGCGGGGGTCGACCGCGTACCCCATCTCACGAACTCGTCCCTCCTTGCCCTCGAGACGCTGCCCCGTCACCTCATTGTCGTGGGAGGGGGCGCGGTTGGTCTCGAGTTCGCGCAGATGTACAGACGCTTCGGCAGCGAGGTCACGGTCATCGAAATGGGGCCACGTCTCTTCGGGCGGGAAGACGAGGACGTTTCCGAAGCCGTGAGGGTCATCCTCGAGCGCGAGGGGGTCCGCGTGCGCCTGGGTGCCGAGTGCATCGCTCTGGCGCCCGCCGCGGATGGGGGTGTGACGGCGCATCTCGACTGCGATGGGGGCGAGCGCACCGTGACGGGCTCGCACCTCTTGCTGGCGATCGGCAGGCGGCCCAACACGGACGATCTCGGCCTCGACCGAGCCGGTGTGGCGGTCGATGCCCACGGCTTCATCATCGTCGACGACTTCCTGCGGACGAACGTGAAAGGGATCTGGGCGCTGGGCGACTGCAACGGCCGAGGCGCCTTCACGCACACCGCGTACAACGATTACGAGATCGTCGCGGCGAACCTGCTCGAAGGCGGCAGTCGAAAGGTCAGCGACCGCATCGAAGCCTACGCGCTCTACATCGACCCGCCGCTTGGGCGCGCAGGCCTCACCGACGCCCAAGCACGAAAGATGGGACGTGCCGTCCTCGTGAGCAAACGTCCGATGACCGAGGTGGGTCGAGCGGTAGAGAAAGACGAGACACAAGGCTTCATGAAGGCGATCGTCGACTCCGAAACCAAGAAAGTCCTGGGCGCGGCCATCCTCGGAACGGGCGGTGACGAAGCGATCCACGGGATCCTCTACGCGATGTACGCAGGCGCGACGTCGACGACGCTCCAGCGCAGCGTCGGGATCCATCCGACCGTATCGGAGCTCGTGCCCACACTGCTCGGCGACCTGCGACCGCTGACCTAAGGGACGGGTCGCGACGTTCACCCTACCCCGCCCCCGCGTCCACCCCCGCGTCCGCCTCCGAAGCCGGGGTGTCCACCGCCGAACCCGCGCGCTCCTCGTCCGCCGCCCGCGCCCACCCATCCAGGCCACGCGGCCGCATGTCCCCCTCCGAAGCCCCCGTGAGCACGCGCGAAGAAAGCCGGGTCGTCGAGGATCGTTTTGTGCGGGGTCACGACCAAAGCGTTGGTGGCCAAGAGGGCGTCCCAATGTGCCAACGCTGTCGCGTTTGCCAAGGACTCGAGGTCGACCATCGCGATCTGCAATCCAGCCGCTTCCCACTGGAGGAACGTGTCGTGCAGGTCATCCTCTTCGACCGACGTACGGCCGCGGTCCTCTACGACGTAGACCACGTTGCGGATGCCACGGGCGCGCAGCAGTTCGACTCCGGGAAGATCACTCGACGAGAGCACGTAGCGATTGTCGTACGTCTCGTCTCCGGGATCGTCGAAACGATAGGCCAGTCGCCACGAGTCGAGGAGGAAGACCGGAACGCTGCCGGCCGATCCGTACTCGGGCTGCCGAGGCCACCCAGCCACCATGGCCGCCAGCGTTTCCTCCGCCGGAACGAGCTCGTTCGGTGCAGGCCAGTTGTTGAACGTGGGGACCAGCGATACGGCCTGGCCCGATGCGGCATACGAAATCGCCAGACCGAAGGTCACCGAAACAGCGCCGCGCATGTCCACGATCCAGAGCGTGTCCAAAGGCAAGCCCGCAGCGCCGACGGTCTTGCCCGCCGTCCACGCGCGGTCCACTTCGTCGAGGACGCCGACGTCGGGCAGCGCGGCGCTCCTGGGTCGATCGGGCAAGGCCGTGAGGAGCGTGTACTTGGCGTAGGCGGCCCAGGTGTCGATAGGCGGAAGGTGCCACCCGTGCAAAGCATCGGACTGCGACGGCAGTTCGACGGCGTGCACGTCCGGATACTGCGGGTCTTGCGCAACGAAGTCGGAGGGCGACGCAGGCCCGAGGGGACGTATCGTGCACGCCGAAGCGAACAGCGCCAGAGGGGAGAGCGGACGCCGACGAATCATGACGCAAGAAGGGTGAAGACGGGCACGCAGAGCGCGTCGTGCGAGACGTGGCTGTGGGGCGTAACGCGTGCGAAGTAGCCGGCGAAGGAGCCGTCGAGGACGTACGCGCCCAGGGTGACGAGTCGATCACCCCAGGGAGTCGGGATAGGCCGCTGTCGCACGAACCGCTGCGCCACCCAGCGCTCGCCGCGGTCGACACGAGCGCGGACAGAGTCCACCAGTTCGGCCCAACCGTCGTCCGGTAGCAGGGGCCCGACGAACACCTCGTCGCCGACACGGCCCATCGCCCGCTTGACGACCCACCCATTGCGGCCCGCCAGGAGCTCGTCTCTCGCCACGTCCTGGACGTCGTAGCTCTCCGCGATCTGACGTCGCATGATCGCTCGATCGGCGTCCTCCTCGAGCTTCTTCCAACACCTCGCGAAGGCGAGCTTCGACTGGGTGAAGACGTGGGCGAAGCTCGTCAGCGTGCGGACGCGGCCAGCCTCGACCGCGCGAGCGATGGACTCGACGTTGCGCTGGCCGCTCATCCATTCCGTCGGGAAATACCGATAGAGAGCGCGCACGGGTTCGCCGTGGATGCAAAGGTCGCCGCCCCGATATTGGGGCGCGGTCGGAGAGGCGCGGACAACTCGCACCCCATTCCGCTCGAGCTCGCGCGCGACGAGCGCGCACACTTGCAAGTCTTCCGCGTAGCCCGTCGCGTGCACGATCCCCACGGCACCGCCGTCTGCGAGCTCGCGCAATCGCTCGACGAGACGCGGGACTACCCGCGTCGGGTCGTGGCCGCTCATGAATCCCGCCGCACGCGCGAGGCGAGGCAAGCCGAGAGATTCGTTGTGACCTCCCGGGCAGTCCGCGTTGATTTCGCAAGCCTTCCACTCGTCGTCCTCGGCGAGAAGAAGGTCCACCCTCATGAGGGACGCCGAGTCGCCGGACGCGTGCGACGCCGCGGCGAGTCGAAGGGTGTCCTCGTCGAATCCATAGTGTGCTCGCTCGTGGAGGTCTTCGTGCGCCCCCGCAGCGACCCTTCCGATGACGCGGACCACGTCCTCGGCCGCCTGCACAGCGGCCGCGTGCAACTCCGGCGAGAGCAAGAGAGGGCACACCTCCACGCGCCTTCGTCCACCCACGAACGCGTCCCAAAGGAAGTACTTCTCCGCGAGATCCCGAGCGAGCGAGGGATCGAGGAGCGAATCGGCGGACGCTACCGGCACGACACGCATGGCGACTCCACTACCGACCAGAGCCAAAGAGCAAGAATACGCCCAGGGCCGGGAGGCGCCACAAGACCGAGATTCAAGCACTGAACCGCGTCTTCGCGTCTCGCATTGGGCGCGACCGGCGGGGCGGCGTGCCGCGGGGTCCGACCGCCGTCCTTCGCCATTCGCATTGCCCGTTTCCCCGGTCGGCGGTAACGCACTGTCCGACCTACGTGCCCATGGCGATCCGTAACGGACTTCGGGTGCGCGGCATCGTGCAGGGGGTTGGCTTTCGTCCCTTCGTGCACCGGCTCGCCGGCGAACATTCGCTCGACGGCCTGGTGCTCAACGACGGCGCTGGCGTCTGGATCGAAGTCGAAGGTCCCGCGGCGAGTCAGGCGCGGTTCGTGGCGAGCCTGCGCGCTGCGCCACCGCCGCTCGCGCGCGTGGACTCCGTCGATGTCTCGGTACTTCCGCCGGAGGGCACCAAGGGGTTCCGGATCCTTCAAAGCGGGGCAGCCGATGGCCGCATCCGCACCCTCCTTCCACACGACTCCGCCCCATGTTCGGACTGTCTCCGCGAGCTTTTCGATCCGACCGACCGCCGCTACCGGTACCCCTTCATCAACTGCACGGCGTGCGGTCCGCGCTACACGCTGGTGCGCGAGCTTCCCTACGATCGCAGCCGCACGACCATGAGTGCATTTGTGCTCTGCAAGGCGTGCCGAGAGGAATACGAAGATCCCGACGATAGGCGTTTCCACGCCGAACCGAACGCGTGCCCGGCCTGCGGACCGTCGTTGGCCTTCGAGTCGAACGGAGAGGCGGTCGTCGCAGGCGACGACGCGGTCCGAGCCGCCGGCCGAGCCGTGTCCGAGGGTCGAATCGTGGCGATCAAAGGCGTCGGCGGGTTTCTCCTCGCAACCAGCGCGTACGACGCGCGCGCGGTCCAACGGCTTCGGACACGCAAGAACCGCCCACACAAGCCGTTCGCCGTAATGGCCCGCGACATCGACGAGATCGAGCGCGTGGCGCACGTCTCCGACGCGGCTCGCGAAGCCTTGACTTCGCCGGCACGCCCAATCGTCGTTCTTCCCTTGCGACAGGCGTCCCTCGTATTCGAAGGTGTGGCTCCAGGGCTCCGGGAGACGGGCATGATGCTCCCGTCTACGCCGCTCCACTTCTTGCTCCTCGCCGACGGTCCGCCGCTTCAGGTCATGACCAGCGGCAACCGCAGCGACGAACCCATGGCGGTCGAGGACGGCAGCGCTCGCGCGCGACTCGAGGGCATCGCCGACGCATTCTTGATCCACGACCGCGCGATCCACACCCGCCTCGACGATTCAGTGGTTCGCGTCGTGGCGGGGACCGCGCGGTCCGTGCGCCGCGCCCGAGGGTACGTGCCTGCCGCGATTCCCTTGCCGTTCGATGGGCCTGCCGTCATCGCCACCGGCACGGACGTCAAGAACGCCGTCTGCATCACGCGCGGCGGCGAGGCCTTCTTGTCGCAGCACATCGGCGATCTGGGATCGCCGGAGGCATTCGGCTTCTTCGAGGAAACGATCGGCAAGCTCGGTCGCCTGCTCGACGTCGTTCCGTCCGTGGTCGCACACGACATGCACCCGGACTACCGCTCGACCGGCTGGGCGCTCTCCTCAGGACTCGAGTGCATCGCCGTGCAGCACCATCACGCCCACATCGCTTCGTGCCTCACCGAGCATGGTCGATGCCATCCGGTCATCGGCGTTGCCTTCGATGGCACGGGATGCGGACCGGAGGGCGACCTCTGGGGCGGTGAGATTCTCGTCTGCGACTTGGCGGGTTTCCGGCGCGCGGGCCACCTCAGGGCGCTGGCGCTTGCAGGCGGAGAGGCCGCGATCCGGCAGCCCTGGCGAGTCGGACTAGCGGCGCTTCTCGACGCCGGCGCCCCCCTGTCCGTGTTCGACGACGTCGAGCCGGAGAGGCGCGACGTCATCGGTCGCATGATCACGCGGCGGATATCGAGCCCCACGGCGACTGGCGCCGGACGCTGGTTCGACGCGATCGCCGCGATCGTCGGCCTTCGACGCGAAATATCGTACGAGGGACAGGCGGCCATAGAGCTCGAAGCGATCGCCTCCGCCGGAACGCACGAGCCGTACGACGTCGTCCTGGAAAAGTGCACTCCCTTCGTGATCGACCTGCGACCCGCCGTCCGTGGGGTGGCCCGCGACGCGGCGGCGAGCGTACCTGCCGCCGTCATCGCGGCACGCTTCCACGAAACGCTCGCGCACGCGCTGCTGCTCTCGGTCCGCCGCGTGCGAGAGGAGACTGGACTAACGCCGGTAGCGCTCTCGGGGGGTTGTTTTCAGAACAAGCTGCTCGCCGAGCGCGTGATCGATCTGCTGACGAT
>JBAULD010000116.1:0-3549 GCA_049578005.1 Polyangiaceae bacterium | reverse complement strand
GCGAAAAGGACGTCGTCGACGCGGGCGTAAAGGCGGCGCGGGAAATCGCCAGCTTCGACCTCGCCGCGGTCACGGTCTTCGACGAAGCGACGCGCGTGCACGAAGTCGTCGCCGCGACGAGCGCGGGCGGTGACATCGACGGCCTCGTGGGGACGCGCTTCTCGCACAACGCCGGACTCGTCGCGATGGTCGTGCAGAACCGCTGCCCGCTTCCCTACCGCGGCGACTACGAGTCTGCGAGGCAAGTCGTCCTCAGCAAACGTCTCGCGTGGCCCAGCCATCCGAGCCTGCTCGTCCTGCCGCTGCTCATTCACGAGCGCTCGCTCGGAACTCTCATCCTCGGAGCCAAGCGCCGGCATGCGTTCGGCGACTCGGTGCGCCCGACGCTCGAAGTGCTCGCGAGCCACCTGGCGGTGAGCCTCTCGAACGCCCGGATGGTGCACAAGCTCGAGATGATGGCCACGACCGACGGACTGACGGGTCTCTTCAACAAGCGCGCGATGCTCGATGCCGCAGCCCAGAAGATCGCGTCGGCCGCCCGCTTCCACCGCGAGCTCGCCCTGCTCGTCGCAGACATCGATTTCTTCAAGAAGGTCAACGACACTCACGGTCACGACGCGGGCGACCGGGTCATTCGCGGGCTGGGCGACATTCTCACGCGCCAGAAGCGTGCGACGGACGTCGTCGCTCGTTTCGGCGGCGAAGAGTTCGTCGTGCTCTGCGAGCAGACGGACGAAGCCGGCGCCATCCTGCTCGCCGACCGCATCCGCGAAGAACTCGGCAAGACGAGCTTCCGCGCTGCTGGGGGGGTCTTTTCGGTGACGTGCTCGATCGGCGTGGCCACGTTCCCCGCGGCCGGAAGCGACTGGGAGTCGATCTTCAAAGCCGCCGACGACGCCCTTTACGTGTCCAAGCGGTCTGGGCGAAATCGCTGCACGGCCTGGCGCCCCGAACGCAAGACGGCCGCGGGCAGCTCCAAGCGGTGAGCGAGACTCGACAGACTTCCTCCGCGTGCGCATGTTTGTGCGGCTATGAGCGACGAAAAGCCGACACCGTTTCAGGACGTGCGCAAGGGGCTGGGCTTGCTGTTTCGCGCTGCCAAGACGGCGGTCGAACGGCTGCCGACGGGCGGAGTCGAAGAGGTGGTCGCGACGAGCGCGCGCGAGGTCGGTCGCGCCCTCGAGAACGTCGCGTCGGTGATCGAGCGTGAGGTGTTGGGCAAGCGAGGGGGACGGACCCCCGAAGGGTCGAAGGGCTCGGAAGCCATCAAGAGCGAGCCGTCTTCCCCCGACGAGCCCAAGCCTCCGAACGCCGCGTAGCCGAGCGCGATCGCCGAGTCGAGAACGCCGCGCGTAGAACTGAAGCTTCGACGCCGCCCGCCGTTCCCAAAACTCGAGGTCGAAAATGGCGCTCCGATTGAACTCACGACCCGAGGAGGGGAGCGCGAACGGCGACCGGGCCGCGCCAAGCAGTGACCGGGTGGTTCCCTGCAGTGCCGTGTGGCCCATTCGGCCCTCCGTTCGCCCCGAGCCCAGCCCGGTTGCCTACGCGATTCACGACGCAAAGAACATGCTGGGAGTCCTCTCGGCAAACCTCGAAGTGCTGAAGCGCGCGCTGCGCACCATGCCGCTCCCCCGCAATGCGGCGGACGCCCTGGGCGACATTGACGAGAGCGCACAGCGGCTCAACGGGCTGCTCCGCGAAGCGCTGTCCGGCCTGCAAGGACATAGGCGCCAGCCGATGACCACGTCGTCGCTGAGCGTGCCGCCGGTCGTGGCCGCTGTGGTCGATCGGATGCTCCCGGCCGCTCGTGCGAGGGGAATTCGGATCGCCTATGCCGGGTCCGAGGACGCGTGTGCGACGATAGAGCCCGAACTGCTCGAGCGGGTGATCGTGAACCTCGTCGAGAACGCGGTCCGATTCTCACGACCGGGCGACACGGTGGAAGTGGAGTACGCGGTGCGAAACGGGCGCATGACGCTCGCTGTCGGCGACCGAGGCCCGGGGGTTCCGGAGGACGCGCTCGACGAGGTCTTCGCGTCGTACCGCCGCCGCGAAGCCGACGGCACGGAATCACACTTCGGGCTCGGCCTCGCCTTCTGTCGCGAGGTGGCTCGGGCGCGCGGCGGCGACGCTTGGGTGTTCAATCGCGCTGGCGGCGGGGCGTGCTTCGTGTTCGAGATCGCGTGACGACATCGTTGATGTTTCGGGCGCCGGCAATCGATGACGGCGACGCCGGTGCCCTACGTTGCACACCGCGGCCCACCCGACCGCCCGTGATCGCGCTTGAATCAACGAGCGACAAGGGTCCAGAAGTTGCTGGGTACGAAGCCGGTGCGTTGTCGAATCTCTCCGGCCCTCATACTCTTCCTTGGGAGCGGATGCGGGGGATCCACTTCCGGAGCAGCCGCGGTGCCGCTCATGGCGGATGCGTCCGGCGCTCTTCATCCTAGCGACTCAAGCGCGCCGGCAGCGTCGGATGCAGAGGGAGGTCCAACCGATGGCTTTCCACAGTGGTGGGACCCCGCGTGTACTACCTCCGGAACGCAATGCGCGGATCCAAACTGTTCACCGGTAACGCTCGAAGTCGCTCCGTCGGCGTGCGCGTCGTTCACCCGCGTCACCGTAGGATGTAGTGGCGGCTACGGCACGACTGGCAGCTCCTGTTTTGTGCGGCTCTCGGACGGAGCAATCATCATCTCGCCATTCGTGCCCCCGTCTCTCAACGGTTTGGAGTTTTGCTTCAACGCCGGAGTGACGAGTGGACCTGGCCAGACCGTTCCGAACTGCACGGGATCCGTAGATTCGTCGACGAGCACCGCGGTTCCGGATGACTAGGAACGCGCTCACGTTCCATGAACACCGGTGGACACCAAGGGCATACGGAGCCTTACTAGCAGGTAATCGTTGACGAAATAACCGCATGTCCAAGCACCTTACCTCCGCCGACTTGCCCGAAGACCTGGCGCGCTTCGCCGAGGCCCAGGTGGCCGCCGGGCGCTTCGCCAGCGTCGAGGATGTGCTGCGTGCGGGCAAGGAAGCGCTGGAGCATGAACAGCGCAGCCAGGGGCGCAAGCTGGCCAAGCTGCGCGAGGCGATCGCGGAAGGCGATGCCAGCGCGGACGCCGAGCCGGGCGTCTTCGACCGGATACGTGCGAAGCACGGACTGCCTGCGACTCGCTGACCCGGGCGGATCGTCCGCGTGCTGCATCATCGCCAGCTCCCTGAGCTCCATCTCTTCGAAGGCGAGCTGGAGTAGGCGCCCCATCCGTCCGTCCCGACTTTCCCAAAGTCGCGGCCGCGCGAGCTATCCTCAGGGATCGATGATGATCGGCGCCGACCCTTCCCCGACCCCGCTCGTGTCGTCGTCGTCCGACTTGGCGGCCGTGCTGGCGGCCATGAAGGCCGCTCAGCGCAAGCACGGCCCGCCGAGCGCCGACGAACGAATCCGCTCGCTCGATCGCCTCGAACGCGCCCTCGTCAGCCGCAAGACGGCGATCGCCGCCGCGGTCTCGCGTGACTTCGGAAGCCGCTCCACCCATGAGACGC
>JBAULD010000115.1:0-5138 GCA_049578005.1 Polyangiaceae bacterium | reverse complement strand
ATGCATCCCGGCGGCGCACTCCCCCGCCGCGAAGAGTCCGCGGATGCGTGACTCTTGCGTCTCCGGGTCGACCCGCACGCCTCCCATCGTGTAGTGCGCGGTCGGCCCCACCTCCATCGGCTCCTTGGTGATGTCGACGTCGCCGAGCTCCTTGAACTGATGATACATCGCCGGGAGCTTGCGCTTGATGTCTTCGGCGCTGCGCCGCGAGTGAATATCGAGAAATACGCCGCCGTGAGGGGAGCCGCGCCCAGCCTTCACTTCGCTGTGGATGGCGCGCGCGACGATGTCGCGCGGCAAGAGGTCCGGAGTTCGCCGCGCCTTGGACGCGACGCCCGACGTGCTCTCGCGCAGCCACTGGTCGGCTTCATCCTCGGCGCTCGCGGTCTCGCCCGCGTAGAGCTCCGGGATGTAGCCGAACATGATGCGCTTTCCGTCTTTGTTGCGAAGGGTTCCGCCCTCCCCGCGCACCCCTTCGGTGATGAGCGTGCCGCGCACGCTCGGCGGCCACACCATCCCGGTCGGGTGAAACTGCATGAACTCCATGTCCATGAGCTCCGCCCCGGAGAGGAACGCGAGCGCTTGCCCGTCGCCCGTGCACTCCCACGAGTTCGAGTTCACGCGAAACGCCCGGCCGATGCCGCCCGTCGCGAGCACCACCGACTTGGCGTGGAAGACGACGAAGCGCCCGCTGTCACGCCAGTAGCCGAACGCGCCGCGAACCACGTCGCCGTCGACGAGGAGGCGCGTGATCGTACACTCCATGTACACCTGCATTCCGCAATGAATGCCGTGCTGCTGGAGCGTCCGAATCATCTCGAGTCCCGTGCGATCGCCGACGTGGGCGAGCCGCGGATACTTGTGACCGCCGAAGTTGCGCTGAAGAATGCGTCCGTCGGCCGTGCGATCGAAGAGCGCCCCCCACGCCTCGAGCTCCTTCACGCGGTCGGGCGCCTCCATGGCATGGAGCTGGGCCATCCTCCATTGGTTGAGGTAACGCCCACCCTTCATCGTGTCGCGAAAGTGGACCTTCCAGTTGTCTTTCGGCTCGACGTATCCGAGCGCAGCCGCGACCCCCCCCTCGGCCATGACCGTGTGGGCCTTGCCGAGGAGCGATTTGCACACGAGGCCCACATTGGCGCCCTCGCTACTCGCCTCGATGGCCGCTCGCAGACCTGCGCCGCCGGCACCGATGACCAGCACATCGTGCTCGTGCGACTCGTACTTCACGTCGATAGCCATCAGAAGAGCCTCACGTCCGTAAGCTGACCGGTCGCCACCATTCGAATGTAGAAGTCCGTCAGCCCCACGGAGAAAAGGCTTGCCCAGGCGAAAAGCATGTGGCGCTCGTTGAGAACGGTGACCGCCTTCCAGAGCGCGAATCGCAGCCGGCCGAGCGTCGCGGTCGAGTAGCTATTGACTCCGCCTCCGACGAGGTGCCGAAAACTGTGGCAGCCGAAGGTGTAGCCGCTGATGAGGACGACGTTGAGTGCCATGACGAGCGTTCCCACGCCGACGTGCACGCCGTCCTTCCACCCGACGACCGCGAGTATGGCGTCTTTCCAGAGGACGAAGAGCACCAGGATGGCGAGATAGAGCGCGAAGCGGTGCAGATTCTGAAAGAGGAGAAGCTTCGTCTCTCCGTTGTATCGATGCGATGCGCGCTCGGCCACGGCGCATCCCGGCGGATCCCACGCGAAGGCCCGATAGTACGCCTTTCGATAGTAGTAACAGGTGAGGCGAAACGAGAGCGGGCCGGGAAGGATCAACATCGCCGGCGTCACGAACCCGAGGCCAAGGCCCTTCGCCCAGCTCACGTCGAAGAGCGGTGAATAGAACGGTGAGAGATAGGCGTGCCACTCGTACGCCGTGCCTTCGAACGTTCGCCACGTCGCGTACGCGACGAACGACGAAAGAACGAGGACCGTGACGGTGGGGCCTACCCACCACGCGTCTTTGCGGCGCGCGTCTGCCAGTTGAGCAATCGGCAGGTGAACGGTTTGGTTCGCCATGGGAAGCAGCCAGCGACGCTAGCCTGCTCGCGGCTGGGGCTGCAAGGCGGGGATTGCTGCGCTTCTCGGGCTTCCCGGCATCATGTGTTTCGGCGCTCTCGCCTCCCTATTTTGGGATGGAAACAATTTAGCTCGCGCCCGGCTTGACAATGCTGCCATCACCCGTCATTTTGCGCGGCCTCGTCATGCCGAAGATGAAAACTCGAAAAGCCGCTGCCAAGCGCTTCCGCGTCACCGGCAAGGGGCGAGTCCGCCGGCCCAAAGGCGGCGGAAACCACGGGATGCAAGAAAAGTCGCGAAAGCGGCTGCGCCGGCTGCGCAAGAACGACATGGTCGACTCGACCATGCAGAAGCATGTCAAGCGCATGCTCCCGTACGGCTGAGAAAGCTCCACCATGCCCCGCGCCAAACGAGGATTCAAGGCTCGCCGCCGCCGCAACCGCATTCTGAAGGCGGCGAAAGGCTTCCACAGCGCCCGGTCGCGCCTCTTCGCGTACGCGAAAGAGGTCGTGATGAAGGCCTGGGTCTATGCGTATGCCCACCGCAAGCTGCGGAAGCGCGACTTCCGCCGATTGTGGATCGCGCGCATCAATGCCGGCGCGCGGCAGAACGGGACCACGTACTCGCGTTTGATGTATTCGCTGAAGAAGGCCAATGTCGCCCTCGATCGGAAGATCCTGGCCGACCTCGCGGTGAGCGACGCGAAGGCGTTCTCGGAGATCGTCAAAGCCACGGCTGCGTAGACCTCCGCTCGTCAGACGAAGCCGTTTGCGCGACCCGTTTCGGCGCGCGGCCGCCCCGCTGAGCTCTTTTTCTAAGACGTCCTTGGAGGCGCCCCAGTGCGCGGGGCTACTTCACCGCTGGAGCCGCCACGAGCTCGTCCAGGTTGGGCTGAAGCGTCAGCTCGATGCGCCGGTTCTTGGCGCGTCCTTCGGACGAATCGTTGGTGGCGACGGGGTCGAACTCCCCGTAGCCGGCCGCGGACAAGACGTGAGGGTCCTCCCCCTGGGCGATGAGGAGCTTGACGACTTCGACCGCCCGCGCCGTCGAAAGCTCCCAGTTGGACGGGAATCTCGCGGTTTGGATGGGCACGTTGTCCGTGTGGCCTCCCACTTGAAACGCTCGTCCCCGAATCGTCACGAGCACCTTGGCGAGCTGCGCCAGCGCCTCTTTGCCGACGGGCTTGATCGCCGTTTGCCCCGAGTCGAAGAGAACGTCGTTGGGGAGCTGGATGACGAGCCGCCCAGCGCGCGTCGCTACCTTGAGCTGCCCCGCATCGATCATCTTCTTGAGCTTTTGCACCAATTGCTGGAAGAGCTGAGCGCGCGCCTCGGCCGCCGCCTGCGCCTTGCGGAGCTCTTCGAGACGGGCCCTTGCGTCGTCGAGCGCCTTGGAAAGCGTCCCTTTTTCCTGGAGCATCCCGTCGACGTTCTTGCCGAGTCGCTCGAGCTCGCCCCGTAGCTTCGCGTTGATCGCGGTTCCTTCGTCGAGCTGCGCCTGGAGGTTGTGGTCGGAGGTCGCCAGGTCGCTCAGCTTCTGATCGCGCTGCTGAACGTCCGACTGGGCCTCCGAGAGCTCCTGCCGCAAGCTCCCGATCTCCGCATCCTTCGCCTTCTCGCGGTCGGCGCTTGCCGCGAGTTGCGCATGCACGGACTGGCCGTCGGCAACCGCGGCGTCGTACTTGTCTTTCGGCACGCACGCCGCAAAAACCAGAGCGGACGAGCAAGCGATGTAAACGGTGCGAGAAGCGAATGCGAGTCGTTTGTCCTGCACGAAGCGGGTACTCCCTTCTTCCGCGGATATGCTATCGGGTCGCCGTACGAAAGCCATGGCGGATCCCTCGACTCAATCGACGATCGAGCATTCTTTGTCGATGCTCCGAGCCGCGTTCCGCGAGCGATTCGAGGCTGCCACGACCGAGCAGTCGTTGCGCGACGAAAACGCCAAGATCCTGGGCAAGAAGGGCGAGCTTACAGCGATCTTGAGGCAGATGGGCTCGGTCTCCGCGGACGCCCGTCGATCCATCGGCTCGCTGGTCAACGCGCTGAAAGAGGAAGTGGAGGGCGCGTTCGACGCCCGGCTTCGCGCCATCGCGCGCGAAAAGCGCGAGGCGGGGCTCCACGCGCCGCCGTTCGACCTGACGCTGCCGGGGCGGGAGCCGGCGCCTCTCGGGCACATGCACCCGATTTCGATCGTTCGCGACGAGATTGTCGACGTTCTCGCGAGCCTTGGCTTCGCCGTGCACGACGGGCCGGAGATCGAAACGGAGGAAAACAACTTCACGAAGCTCGGCTTTCCCCCGGATCACCCGGCGACCGACATGCAAGACAGCTTCTGGACGACCGGGGGCCGCCTTCTGCGAACGCACACGAGCAACATTCAAGTCCGGGCGATGAGCACCCGTCAGCCGCCGATGGCGTTCATCGCGCCCGGAGTCGTCTACCGGCGCGACGACGATGCGACGCACTCTCCCATGTTCCACCAGGTGGAATGCTTCCTGGTCGACGAGCATGTCACGGTAGGCCACCTGAAGGGCGTTCTCGCGGAGTTCGCCGACCGGTTCTTCGGCGCGGGAACTCCGATTCGATTGCGCCCGAGCTATTTCCCGTTCGTCGAGCCTGGGGCGGAGGTAGACGTCGGCTGCCCGTTTTGCAAAGGCCCCGACGGGCGGCGCGCCGGATGCAGCGTTTGCAAGCGCACCGGGTGGATCGAGATCCTGGGTAGCGGCATGATCCATCCGGTCGTCTTCGAGAGCTGCGGAATCGACCCGGAGAAATGGACGGGGTTTGCGTTCGGGATGGGCGTCGAGCGCGTGGCGATGGTCCGCTACGGCATCCCGGACCTTCGCATCTTGTTCGAGAACGATCCGCGCTTCTTGGCGCAGTTCTAGTCTCGTCCGGGGAACGACCATCAAGAAAAGCGGCTTGTTCAATTGGTAGAGCGTCTTTTCTCATCGACTCTGCGTCAAGTTCACTCGGTAGAGCGGCATTTCCGATTGGTAAAGCGTCGTCGTCGGTCGGCGTCGCGTCTTTGTCGTGAAGCCGAGCCTCCTTTTCATTTGGCAGAGCGTCATTTCTCATTGGCAAAGCGTCTCGTTCGATTGGTTTGGCGTCCTTTCTCGTGGGT
>JBAULD010000114.1:0-1896 GCA_049578005.1 Polyangiaceae bacterium | reverse complement strand
AGCATGAGTCGCGCGCCGCGCGCGCCCATCGTCCGAGCCGCGCGCTCGATCGACGGCGGGACGTGCTTCACGGAATTCTCGGTCGCAACGGCCACCGGAAGCGCGGCGCCCAGGATGACGACGAGCTGGATGGCCCACTCGCTCAGCCCGAACCACAGGATCGCGAGCGGCAGCCAGCAGATAGACGGCACGGAGCTCAGGCCGAGGACGATTGGCCCCAGGGATTGCTTGACGACGCGGGAGCGGGCGAGGCCGATCCCCAGCGGAACACCGATGACAAGGGCAAGCGAGTAGCCGACGGCGAGTCGTGCAGCGCTGGTGACGAACGCACGGACGATCGTACCGTCGCGTACGCCGGCCGCGATCGAGCGGGCGACCGCGATGGGCCCCGGAGCGAGGGGCGTGTCGGCGATCTCAGATACCGCCGCCCAGATGGCGACGAGGATCGCCAGTGCCACGACCCCCCGGACCCGTCCACGCATCGTCGGCCTCCTCTCGCGCCACTTTCTCGACTTCGCTTGCTATACGACGCCCGATGCCGTTCGCCAGGGAGGCGACGCGCGGGTCGTTGGCAGCGCGGGGTCGCGGCAGGTCGATTATCTCTTCGTGCAGTATGCGCCCGGGCCGCGTCCCCATGAGGACGACTCGGTCCGCCAAGCGTACGGCCTCACGGACGTTGTGCGTGACGAAGATGATGGTCTTGTGCGTCGCGCTCCAGATTCGCTCGACTTCGCCTTGAAGAATCTCGCGCGTTTGCGAGTCGAGTGCAGCGAAGGGCTCGTCCATCAAGAGCACCGCGGGGTCCGTGGCGAGGGCCCTTGCCATGGCTCCGCGTTGCCGCATGCCGCCCGAGAGCTGATGCGGATATCGGTCGCAGAAACGCCACAAATGCACCATCCGGAGCAACTCTTCGCTCCGGGCGGCGCGCGCGTCTCGGTCGAGGCGCTGCAGCTTGAGTGGGAATTCGACGTTTGCGCGAAGCGTGAGCCACGGAAAGAGCGCGGCGTCTTGGAACACGACAGCTCGATCGGGACCGGGACCGGAGACTGGGGCGTCTCCCTCGAGAACGAGTCCGGACGTGGGCTTTGCGAGGCCCGCGACCAAGTTCAAGATGGTCGTTTTGCCGCTGCCGGACGGCCCGAGCAAGCAGACGAGCTCTCCCGCTCCCACCCGGAGCGACGCGTCGCGCAGAATCTCGGTCGTCCCTTCCGGCGCCTCGACGCGTAGAGACACGCTCTCGAGCGAGATACTCTCACCCCCCGCTCGGCCGGGGTCCGGAAACGCGGAAGTAGCGGGATCGGCCATGGCGCGCGTCCCTACCCATGCCTTCGCCGTCGCGAACACGGGGCTGTTATAATGACCGTTTCGGCAGGAGTCCAGCGCCGGGGAGGGTCCGTACTTCCAGCGGCCATCGTCCGAGCGGGCTAGCGCTCGTACACGATGACGTTGTGGTACCGGGCCTCGGAGCCGGTGGGGTTTTCGTAGGCGTGCGCGCGGTCGGCCGCGAAGGCGACGGAGTCGCCCGCGCCGAGCTCGTACTTTTCGTCGTTGACATGCATGCGCAGCTGGCCGCTGAGAACGACCAAGAGTTCGTGCGTCCCGGCGGCGTGAGGCTCGGACGTGTGGGTGGACCTCGCTGCCAGCCGAAGCTCGTAGAGCTCGACGAGGGGTGACGCACCCGCCGGAGCCAGGGGGCGGCTCTCGAACTTGCCGTCGGCCGATCGCAGCAACTGGGAATCGTGTCGTCGCAGGACGATCGCGCCCGCGCGCGGCGCTCCAATCAGGTCGTATATCGGCACGGCGAGGCCGACGGCGATCTTCCAGAGCACCCCCACGGTCGGGTTGCTCTTGCAAGTCTCGATCTGCGACAGCGCCGCGCGGCTCACGCCGGACGCG
>JBAULD010000113.1:0-3459 GCA_049578005.1 Polyangiaceae bacterium | reverse complement strand
GGTGATACCGCACGAGTCCAGTGTCAACACCGCGACGCTCGTCGCTGGAGCGTCGTCGTGCTGACGTGCAGGGTCTGCGATAGGGCCGGTACGGGGGATAATCCTTGCCCGGTTGGTCTGTAGCAGAGGCCGGTTGGTCGGAAATACGCAGGTGTCTTGATCGCCTTTCGTCCTCGCCCTAACGCGGAAGTGGTCAACGGCAGGCCGTCAGACCTGCAGCGCTTCCGCGGTGTTGCGAGCACCAGCGCGCTGCGCCCGAGGTCAACCCAGGGGACCGTTCAAGTATGCACGGTTGCTTCCGTTGAATTGTGCAGGTGGACGGGCCCGCATTTCGCATCTTGATCCCTAGAGCCATCCAGGAGCAGCCATGTACGTCAATAACCTATATGGAAACCTAAGCAACTCTCCCCTCACGAACGTCGGGAGTGTGGGAGCGGTTGGGACTTCGACTCCAAGCATGAGCAGCATCCCGCCCGCAATGGGAGGCGCCGCCACGGCGGCCATCTCAACGCCGGGGCAATTTTTCAGCGAGATGCAGCAGCTCTCGCAGCAGAACCCCGCCGAGTTCAAGGCGGTAGCAGCCCAAGTCGCCACGAGCTTCCAAAATGCCGCCAGCCAAACCAGTGGGCCCCAAGCCCAACTCCTGAACAACCTCGCCAATCAACTCAATCAGGCTGCGCAGACCGGAAGCCTTCAGGCTCCGCAAGGCCCACAAGCGGCGCAAGCAACTTCGGGCGCAGGCTCCGCGGAAAGCCAGGGAGCCCACCATCATCATCACAATCATGGGGGTGGCAGCTCCATGGGTGCCGGCGGGCAGTCGAGCGCGGTGGATCAAGCGTTTCAGAACGCGATGAGCATACTCACCCAGGCCACGCAGGCGACGACGGCTTCATTGGCGTCTTCAACCACCTCGCCCTCGACGTGATCGCCGGGGGTAAGCTAACAAGAAACCCGGGCGGTCAAGCGGCGGCGGGCCGGACCTCGACGTTGAAGCCCAGGGCGTTCAGACGACGGACCAGCGACTTGGCGGCGCGATCGCGATGGATAGCGTCGAAATGGCCGGGGCCGAGATCTTGGTAGAGGGTGCCGTCGCGAAGCAGATGGTAGACGGTGGTGAGGATCGAGGCGGCGACGGCGACGATTGCCTTTTTGGGTCCACGGCGGGCTTTGAGACGATGAAAGAGCGCGCGGAAGTAGCTGTCCTTCTTTCGGGTGGCGGGCCAGGCGATCTGGACGAGGGTGGCCTTGAGCCAGGGGGCTCCGTGGCGCAGACGCGTCGAACGTCGCTTGCCCGCACTCTCGTCGCCGCGTGGGCACATCCCTGCCCACGACAGCAGATGGGCTGCGGACGGGAAGACAGTCATGTCCGTCCCAATCTCGGCGAGCAACACCGACGCGGCCGTTTCGCTGATGCCGGGGACGGCAGTCAGCTGCTCGACTCGGTGACGAAAGGGAGCGGTGGCCTCTCGCACCTGCGCCTCCAGTTCTTCGATCGAGCGGTCGAGTTGGTCGATCTGACGCAGGTGCAGCTTGAGCATGAAACGGTGGTGCTTGGTCACCCGCCCGCGAAGGGCCTCGAGCAATTCGGCCCGGCTGGCCTTCAGCCGACCGGTGGTCAGGCTCACGAGGACCTCGGGGCTGGTGTATCCCTCGACCAGGGCGTTCAAGATTGCGCGCCCACTCTTGCCGAGAAGATCGGTGATGAAGCTATCGATCTTGAGGTTGGCGTCCTCGAGCACCTTTTGAATGCGCTGGATGTAACGCGTCCGCTCGTTGACCAATTGCTTGCGCGCGCGCGTCAAGTCGCGAAGGTCTTGGATCGGCGTAGGTGGAACGAAGCTGGCGCGGATCAGCCCATGCGCGAGCAGATCGGCGATCCACGTCGCGTCGTTGATGTCCGTCTTGCGGCCCGGCACTGCCTTGATGTGGCTGGCGTTGGCCAGGGTCAGCTCGAAGCTATCCTCGAGCAGGTGCCAGACCGGCTTCCAGTACACCCCCGTGGCCTCCATCGCGACATGCGTAACCGCCTCGCGCTGAAGCCAGTCGTGCAGTTCGAGAATTCCGCTCGTCGTCGTGGCGAACGTCTTGACTTCCCGCTTCGCCGACCGCCCCGTCGCGATCCGCACGCACGCCACGACCGTGTCCTTGTGAACGTCTAACCCCGCGCATCGATCATGTAGCGTCTCCATGGTTCCTCCGGATGCGGCGGCGGCGTGGAACCCTCACGTTCGAGAAATCTAACAACCGTGCTCGTACGGGCCACATGCGGAGGTGCTCGAAGGGCTCCGGGTCAAACTAAACTTCGGACTCACCGGCACCAAGAAGAGGCCGACCTCGGTGCCGCCGCAGCCCCCGCAGGATACAATGTTTCGTCCGCAGCAGGTCGACGGCACGTCGGTGGGGAACTAAACTAACCTCCAGATAGTTCGGACTCCGTAGCGCGCGGGGGGGCAAAGCGGGCCACGCGCCAGCGATGCGACGCAATCCTGGTCGACAGTCCGCACCCCGCGGACTCCACCAGCTCGAACAACAGTCACAATGTGACCCTGACGAGCGCGCCCTGGTGCACGTCGACGGCCGTGACATTGTCGGAGTCGGTCAGCGCCGCCGAAGGCCAAACGATCGATAACGCAAGCGAGTCGTTTACGCCGTATATGGGCCGCACCGGCTCCAACCCGTACCTTCTGGTCTCGATCAACGGGACGCCACAGAATTGGGCGTTCGAAAGCTTCAATCCGACCAATTGCTGGAACAATCCGTCGGCCACCTGCCGCTCGTCGATGATCATCGATCCGGTTCCGTACGCGGAGCCCGGCGCCCAATTCGACCCGAATAGCAATCTCCTCGGGACTCAGGCCAATCCGTTCGTCATCAACGCGAACCTGCTTTTGGCGGACGCGACGCACGCCTTGCAGTGGGCGACGCGCTCAGTCAACGGCGTTCAGCAGTGGGGAACCTTCTCGATCGCGATCAGCCGCGGCGGGATCACGCAGTACGAGTACTCCCAAAAGTACTGACCGGAGCGGGGCGGGAACCGAACCCATCTTCCCTCGCCATCGGGGACAGAGCGACTATACGGCAAGTGCAGCGGTCTGGGATCTCAATTCAAACTAGATGGGGCCGACGTAGACCAGGCGCGAGTGCCTCGGGGCGGTGTTGCAGAAACGCTCGATGTAGTTGCCGATGGAGGCGGTGCCGATGGCACGGGGGGCGAAGTCCTCATGGTCGAGGTGCTCGACCTTGAGCGTGGCTAAGAAGCTCGCATCGACGGCCTTATCGTAGCGGTCGCCGCGCATGCCTTTTGTGCGCCGTCCGGAGAGCATGCTGCAGGGTGGACGAAGTTCAACCCCATCAGGAGCTGCGCAGCCCTCTCGCGTTCGAGAGCAGCATCTGTCGTAGGTGGGAAGCGCGTTCACGGGCGACGGGAACGTGAATACCTTGGCCTGCCTCTGCGACTCC
>JBAULD010000112.1:0-18383 GCA_049578005.1 Polyangiaceae bacterium | reverse complement strand
CGAGAAGCGACCGGTGACGACGAGGATCTTGCCGCGCGCTGCGTCGGGGTCGGCCGCCGCCGCGCCTGGCGCCGTCGTGGGAATGTTGTCGAGCGTCGACTCGCCGCCCAGCCTGAGGGCCTCGGCCAAGGTTCCCATGACCATTGGGTCCAGCGTCGCGCCGTCCTTACCCCTCTTTGCGGCCGCGACGACCATGGGTGCGTAGGCAATGCCGCTCAAGATCTCGCGTTCGCCCGGGTCTGCGGCCGCGCGAAGCAAATTCTCGATGGCTCCTCCGTCGCAGGAACGCTCGTCGTGCGTGCACTGGGCGGCCAGCGTCCGCGCTTCGTTCTTGCGTAAGCTCGGGGCCATCGCGGCGTAGCGCGCGAGCTGCTGGGCCGCATCGCTCTTGCCTTCGGCGGCGGCCGCGGCGCCGCGCATGGCGGCGGCCTTGCGCCCAAACCAACTCTCCGCTCCCACGAGGACCAGGCCATTCGCGCCGTCGGCCAGGTCGTAGCCCAGCCCGATCCAGCCGAGGTCCATGAAGACGGCCCCGTCCTGCCGTCCGGCGCGTCTCGCATATTCGGCCCGAAGCGACGTGGTCCCTCCCCGCGCGAGAAGCGAGAGCACTTCCAAGGACGACGGGGAAACTCGGACTTGTGCGTCCACTTCGAGGCCCGGCATACGAAAGACGTTGGCGGCCCAGGCTGGAACCCCCATGTTCCGAGACGCGATCGCCGTCGCAAGGCTGGCGTCTTTGGCCGTGACGTGAACCTTCGCGTCGAAGCTTTCGGGGGCGCTCGTCCGCAGCGTCGCTTCCCCGAGGACCGCGTCGCCCCACCAGCCATCCTCGGATGAGGCGCCTTGCCCGGTGCCGGCGTTCCGAATCGCCACAGTGCTGCCCGACAGTTCGATCGACTCGCCCGCGCCCCCCGCCCGCTTGGCCTTGACGACTCCGTCCAGGTCCCCGAAGAGCTCCGTCGCGCCTGCCCCAACTCGGATCGCCCGCCCCGTCATCACGCCGCCGCCCTCCACGGCCCCGGAGCCCAACTCGACCTCGGCTCGCAATCGCGCTCCGGCCTTGCCTCCCCGAATGCGAATGCCCGCGGGCAACGGGACAAGACCCGAGATGGCACCGAGGTCGCCGAAGTCCGCTCTCGGAAGATCGACCGACAGCTGGCCGTCCGCGCCCGACGGGGCGAGAACCAGACGACGCGCGACTACGGTCATCGTGGGAACGTCGAGCAGAGTCGCACCGCCCCGCCCCGAGCTCACGGAGAGCTCGTTCAGGGTGACATTGGCACTCGTGAACTCGAACCTCTTCTCGGCCCATGCGCCGCGCTTCAGATCGACGTGCATTTCGCCCGAAACGTCACCAATGAACTCCTCTTTCCCGTGCTCCACCGTGAGACGTCGCGCGGCGAGCCGAAGCCGGGCGCGACCGCGCCCATCGGTGAATGACCCGTCGGCCTGGCCGTCGCCCTTCACCGCTCCAGACCGGAGGACCCAGGTCGGCGCCGACGAGAGAAAAGCCCCCCAAGCGCCCACGTCAGTGGTCTCGGCGCCGCCCACGTCCACCGTGAAGCGCGCGTCGTCGAACCCGCGCTCGAGCCGCAACTCGTGGCTGGTCACGTTGGCCGCGACCGAGGCGATCCGCCCCTGTTCGACGGCCCGGCGCACCACACGAAGACCCGTGACGTGCGCATCGAGGGTCGCGACGTCACGCTGAACACGGAACTCCGTGCGAATCGGCGCTTGGAAGGCCAGACCGTCGGCCTCGATTTGGCAGTCCTGGGCGTCCATCTCGACGCTCGTCCCGTCCGCCAGAACTCCATGGTCCATGATCAGATGCGTATCGAACGGGCCTTCCCCTCGTTCGAAAACGACACCGCTATGCGGCTCGAGCAAATGGAGGGCGCCGGCGACCATCGCGCGGCCACGCAGCCGCCCATCGGTCGACAGGCGCTCGAAGATCGCGGCTCCCTTCACCTGTCGGAGGTCGAAGGGATGCACGGTCGCCGCCAGCGAGCCGCGGAGTCCGGTTGCCAGCGGATGGCTCCCGTACGACACGTCGACGCCGTTCGCATCCACGGTCGCGGGGCCGACGTCGAGCCATCGTCCCGGACGGAAAATCCATCGTCCGCGCACGTGGGTGTCGCCCTCGGAACGCACGGTATGGATCCACAGTTCGCGTACGTGGTTCACTTCCACGTCCTCGAGGTCGATCATCCACAAGTTGTAGTTCGCGTCCGTCAGAGGAGGCGGCTCGGGCCCGTCGTCGAGGAAGGGGGGATCCAGGAGGCCCCCGATCGGCGGAAGGGCGGCCATCACCTCGGGGCGAGCATCCTTGCGATCGATCCGCAGGCGAGCGCGAATCGTGAATCCGCTCGATCGAAGATGGGTCGCATGGAACCTGCGGTGGACGAGGTCAATCAGCGCGACGACGACGTCGGCCTGGTCGAGGGTCAATCGCCATTCTACGGTACGATCGCGACCACGAATCGTCATGCCTTCCAAGTGCACGCGGCCTGGGAGGATCGAGTACGCGCTGTCGTAGTCGAAGCGAAGAGCCGTGGAGTCCCCGCCCACGCCGAACGCGAGGGGCATGCCGCTGATGGCGTTGCGAAGCAGCCGGGTCCGCAAGATGACGTTTGCAACGGCCAAATAGGCGACAAACGGGATGACGAGCAGCCCGAGCGCTACGGCGAAAGTCACTTTCCATCGGCGCCTTCGCAAGCGACTCTCGTCGGATAGGTTTGCGGCGCGTCGAATTGCGTGCGGGTGGGCCACCATCGAGACCTATCGTGAGCGAAGACCGACACCTCGCTTGGAAGACGGTTGGGCCGCTGCATGCGACGTGCCGCGGCGCGCGCATTCCGGCCGGCTGCCGATGGGACGGCTACTTCACGCAAATCGCCAGGCATGGGTGTTGCGGACAAGCGTCGTCATGAACGACGACAACTCACAGAATGAAGCACACGGCGACTCGCCCAAGACGACCGGGACGAAATCGAACGGAAGCCCCCCAGGCGGCAACGGGGAGTTCGCGCGCCGCGCGAGAGCCGTCTTCTCCGATTTTCCGTCGGACCTCGACGCGCAGATTCGGCGCAATCCCTACGTCGTGTTGGGCATCGCGTTCGGCATCGGAATGGGAGCGGGGGTCATTCTGGGCTCGCGTATTCTTCGGTCCGTCCTCACGAGCGCCGCCTCGTACGCTGCGATCGAGATCGGACGCTCCTTGCTGCGCGAGGTCGTGCCTAGAGCTACGGCGCAGGCCCGGCAATAAAGAGGTTCGGCGGCGCCGGCTCCGGAGTTCCGCGAGCCGGCGCGGCGGTCTCGGAGCGACGTCTTGCGGCTCACGCGGCGAGATGAGCCGCGCGCGCGACAGCAGCTCGGCTTGCGACGAGGCGAGGCTTCGTCGGCTGCCAAACTAGGGTTTGGAGCTCGCGCACCCCCGGAATGCGCCTGCGGTTCGCGTCGCAAAGCGACTCCACGCACTGGCTGAGCTCCCGCATCGAAAACGGCTTGCGCAGGAACGCGTTGCCGCCCGCTTCCTCTGCATAGGAAATGTCCTCCGCGCTTCCGCGCTCGCTCGTCATGAGGATGGGTAGCCCCCCCAGGCCCAAGGTGCCGCGGATATGCTCACAAAGCTCATAGCCCGACTTGTTGGGCAGCCCGACGTCGATGCACACGACGTGAGGCTCTCGTTCTGCCAAATGCCGAACGGCCGCGTCGAAGTGGGTCGCCGAGAGAACATGAAAATCCATCTGCGCGAGTCGGCTGCTCATGGCGCGCTGCAGCCGCGGGTCGTCTTCCACGATGAGAGCGGTGCGTTTCGATGCGTCCGTAGACCTCTGCCGTGAAGACGTCGCGAGTAGCATGCGGTTCGGTTATGCAAGTCAGCGGCCGTTCGGTTCACGCGGTCACGCTGGCGGGCAAATTCGGCGCGCCGTTGGAAGCTCGCCGGAGGTCCTCGAGAATCTCCGTGGCTGGACGGGCCGCCCGCATGGGGCGAGCCTCCCCCAAGAACGGCCAGACTGCGTCGCGAATGTCGTCGGGGAGCACCGTCTCGAGATATTCCAGCGCGGTACCTCGGCGGTGGTCGTCTTTCTCGTGGAGCGCCTTGAAGGCAAGACGAAGCGATTCGCGATCGAGAACGAGGGCAAGCAGCGTGAACACGTAGTCGATGCCTCGGTCGACCCGATCCTTGAGGAGACGGTCGATGAGAGCAGGCGGCTCGCCTTCCTCTTCGTCGGCGTCGGCGGGGAGGCTCTCCCATGCGTCGCGGCTCAGCGCCAGCTCTCGCTTGACGATGGCGATCACCGTCGCTTCGGGAATCACGATGCTCGCATCCGCGCAGCAGATTTTCGTGAGCGCTCGCCCGCATTGGTAGCGCACTTCGAATCGCGGGTCCGACGTGCCCAGGATGAGACCGTCGACGGCATACTGCGTCGTGCACGTGGAGAGGACGCGCGGGATGCGCCGGCGAATGTCGAAGTCGGTGTCGACGTCGCAGAGGGCGTCGACGAATTGTCCGATGGCTTTCGGTGCATCGATGCGCAGCGCGCGAATTGCGTCCGATTGAAGCTCCTTGTCGGCCAGAAGAAGGATGGCAAACGCGACCAACGGCCGTGGGAGCGGGACGTCGGAAAGGACGCTGCGAACGCGGGCGGGGTCGCGCGAACGAAGGTGCGCGATGGCGACGAGCCACGCGTCGGTGCCGGCGCTCGTATGTCCGGGCATGCGTCCCTCGGCGCGGGCGGGCTCGGACGACAACACCTCGAGCCGCTCCACGATCTTTTCCCGCAGGTCTGCGCGTTCGTGGACCGGGAGACTCGCCGGTGCTGCCGATTCCCCTCGCTCCAGGCCTTCTTCGAGCACCCGGACGTAGCCGGAGTGCAACGTACGCGAACGGCCGAGGCTCACGAAGGCGCCACCGACGGCCAGGACAAGAAGGATGGCTTCCGCGTGAGCGGCCGCGAGCGCCAGTGCGAGGCTGGTCGTGAGCGCGGCTATGACGGTGCCGAGTCGATCGAAGCCGACGTCGATGAGGGTCTTGGTCGCGCGCTTGCGCCGTTCGGAAACGGGAGTGTAGAGGAGCTCGTAGGCCATTCGGAAGAGTGAGTTTCGGTGCGTCGCTTCCGCGCCTCGAAGCATCGCGGTGCTCCAGAGGCCCGGAACGGCCAGGCCCGCCGCACCGCCGAGAATCACGATCCCGGGAAGAATCGCCAGAGTTACGGCGAGGCCGAGCTTCTCGAGTGCCAGCCGCCCGAAGAGCAATTGGAGTGTCAGCGAGAGCGCTCCCACGGCGAGCCAGAACAAGGAAAAAAAAGCGAGGAGCGCGCGCCCGCTCGCGAAGGCCTTTGCCGCTTCCGCGCTGAACACATAGTCCAACAGCCCCGACGTCACGGCGCCGAGCGCAACGACCGTGGCCAAATTTCGCAGATAGGGCGATTCTCGAAGAATGGTGACGGGAGACGGAGGTGCGGCTCCGGCATCCACTGCCTCCGGCACTGCGCGCTCCGCCTCGCGGCTGCCTTTCAAGCGAAGGCTGCCCCACAGCGAAACGAAGTTGAGCACGGCGAGCAGCGGCAGCATCATCGGCACATCGACGAGCGCGGATGCCCGCCAAGCGATGAGTCCACCGAGCAGGCCTCCTAGAGTCCCACCACTGGTGATCGCCGCGACAGAGAGCCGACTCGCGTGTGGGTCGAAGGTCTCGTTGACGAGCGACCAGAACGACGAGATGACCGCCGCCCCGAAGAGTGCAGTGTCGACGTAGAGGACAACAGCCGCCAGCCGCGGCGTACCGAAGCTGAGGCCCCATGCCACCAGCAACGCCACGGAACTCGCGCCGAAGGCGGCAGGAACGACCTTCGCGGGCGAGTGCCGCAGCATCATCCGGGACAGCCAAAGCACCGCGACGAGCGAGAAGATCGCGGACCCGGCCATCATCGCCGGCAGCAGCCTCACGCTGAAGTTCGAGAGAAACAGCGCATCGCGGGTCGCTTTCCCGGCGACCTGCTGCGCGATCATCGCAGCCGACGCGACGGTCGCAACGCGGGCGCCCGGCGGAAGTCGGCTGTTTCGAGAAATCATCCGATTGTTCGTTCGGCCCGTACCGGCTCCGAGCGCGGACTGTGCGCCCCTTCGTTAGACAGGAACTGCCCTAATTGAAAAGGATGCAAGAAAGAACGAGATCGACAGCCAGGACACAAGAAACGCCACAGAGGCTCTTCCCCCATTATTCGCTCGTGGCGGCCCTCGCGTCCTGGCGGTTTTCTGGTGCTTGGCGCTTGCCAGCACCAGCCTATTGGGATGCGGACCGCGATGGTTGCACGACGATCTCGACCCGACGGTTGTTCGCACGTCCCTCGGGCGAAGCGTTGTCACCGACCGGCTTCGTGAGACCGAAACCGACCGCGGTCACGCGGTCCGCGGCGATCCCGCGGGAGACGAGATAGTCACGCACCGACTGCGCGCGCCGTTGGGAGAGATCCTGGTTGTAGGACTCCCCTCCCTGCGAATCCGTATAACCCTCCACCGTGATTTTCGACTCCGGATCTTGCTTGGCGAGCGCGTCGGCCACGTCGTTGAGCTTCGCCTGCGCGCTTGCCATCAAGTCCGACCGGTTCGTGACGAAGAGGACGCTTCCCGAGAGCGTGATCACCAGGCCGCGCGGCTCCTGCTTCACGGAGGCGAACGCGGCGAGGTCGGCGGCGGCCTTCGCCGCGCGCTTGTCGGCGTCTGCCCTCCGCTCGCGCTCCGTCTGAAGCTGCTGGTTCTGGTCCTGCAGCGCCTGCCCCTGCATCGCGATTTGTACGTTCGCGCGACCGAGCTGCGCGGAGGTCGCTTGAACGGCCGCCGTTTCCGTGTCGTGCATTTTGGCGAGCGTCTGCTGCTGCTGCTGGGCGGATTGCAGCGCGACTCCGCGCGACTCCGCGATCTCGGCTTTCCGGGTGGCGACATACGCCAAATCGATGGTCGCGGGGCTCGGCCCGTTTGCCGCGAATGACTGCTCTGCCTCGTCGAGCGACTCGCTCGCCGCGTGCACGTCGGCAGGATCGTAAGTGGCCGCGACGCCGCGGCTGGTCCGCGCGTAGGTCGCGCGCGCCGTGACGAGATCTTGCGGGGGCAGCGTGGATGCGCAGCCGGCGACGCTCGCCAGGGCGAGGAGTATTGAGGTGGTTCGAAGCGCTCTCATTGCTGTGCCCCTTGATTCGCGTTCGTGATTTTCTGGTTGTTCGATTGAATCGTGGCGCCCTGAGCTTGGACTTTCGCGCCCTGCTCGCGCGTCAGCGCGATCGCAAGCTCGGCGTCCGACTTTGCGCGGGCCAGCAGGCGGTCTGCCCGCTCGTTGTCACCATCGCGGATCGCGGCGTTCGCAGCCAAAATCTGCTCGTGAGCGAGCTGCAAGTGGAGCTGCGCGTTCGGCTGCGAGGCCGCGCCGAGGTCGGTAGCGCTCCGCTCCGCGGCCTGGGCGTCCGCCAAGTGTTGCGACGGAGGCGCGTAGCTCGCGCCGCATCCGACGATGAGCGCCGACGTCGTGCCAAACAAGCCAAACAACAGAGTTGCTAACTTCATGATGGAATCCTCCGTACGGGATAGTGATCTCTCAGCTTCGTCTTGGCGATCCAGGCCTCCGAAAGGGCGCGGTACGTAAGCGCGCACTTCGACTTGAGGACGGCGATCGCTCGTCGCCACTGCCTGGCGATAAGGTTCCAATTCATCGTTTCCCTGCTTTCCGTTCGTTCGAGCACCGCGCCGCCCGCAGCTTTCGGCCGGCTGGCGGGGCCCCGGTGCAAGGAGGGTGCCGCGACGCGGGCATGCCGCTTCCGCGGTGGTTTGCCCTAGGACGACTTCGGGTTCGGCGTCTGCAAGCGGCGAATTCGCAAGTTGCCAACGTATCGGCGTTTTGAAAGATGCATTCTGCGATCGGGACTCGAAGCCGGCAGAGAACGGCCGCGGGGACGAGCTGGCACGTCTGATGCTGGTAGATAATGTGCGGAGAGACCATTGGGCTATGGGGCGCGCGCGGTTCGTCGACCCCTCCGAAACGCACTTCGTTCACCCCCGGCTGCGAAGGGTCGAACCCATGAGCGATGATGACGAGTCACCATTCGACTCCAAGACAAGGCGGCCGGACGCCCGGCACGCAGGCACGGGCCTGATTCCGCCCCGCGCGGTGTCGACCGAACTGGCGTGCGCGCGCGCCTTGTTGGATGCTCTGGAGACACTCCTCCGGGCAGAAGCGGTAGAACCAAGCCGATGCGATGTCGTCGTTCAACTCGCGGACCAGCTCGCTCGCGTGGCGACGACCATGAAGGAGTGGGGAGTTGCGCCGCTCGGTCACGAGCGGGCACCTCGATGATTTCCTACGCGAACCCCAGGAGGGTGATCACGACTATGGTACGACAGGCGAGGGGCCGCGGGGCTCGATTGAAGAGGCAATCACTCGGCATAGGGGCCCTGGTGTTTCTCGGCACTGCCGCGACGCTCGGGTGCGGAGCGGGCGCCGCAAGGCCCCCGGCAACCGCGGCGGAAGCGAGCCCGATCGAGGAGGACGCGGCGGTCGGCTTGTTGGAACACCACAGTCACCACCACTACGGCGGCGTGGCGCTGCTCGTCGCGATGAGCCTCGACACGTTGGGCGTGGCGCCGGACCAGCACGCCGCCATCGAGACGATCCGACGCGATCTGCACGCGCGGATGGAGCCGGCGTATGCGGCCGAGCAGCGACTCCTGACCATGCTCGCCGAGGGGGTGGCGGCCAACACCCTCGATCGGGCGAAAGTGGATGCCGGGGTCGCAGAGCTGGCGAGCGCGGGCGCGGCGGCTTATGACGCGTCGACCGACGCGCTCGACCAGCTGCACGCCGTCCTCACTCCGCCTCAGCGGGCCGCCCTCGTCGACAAGCTGGAAGCGCACTGGTCGGTCTGGCAGCGGGCGAATGGCGACGACCGCATCACCCGACTCGTGGCGGAGCTAGGCCTCTCTCGCGAACAGGCCGACGAGATCCGCGCCGGCGTCGCCCGCAGCGAGCAAGACGTCCCGCGGTTCGATGCTCAAGAAGTCACGGCGCATATTCATGCTTTCGGCGACGCGTTTCTCGCCCCGACCTTCGACGCGAAAACGCTGACCACGCGGACCGCCGCGAACGCCCACATGGTCGCCTGGGGCGGCGCCCGCATGGCCCACGTCATCGAAGCCGTCAGTCCAGTGCTCACGCCCGAGCAGCGGACGAACCTCTCGCAAATGCTCCGCGAACACGCGACGCACAACCCCAGCGCCAACGGAAGTTGAGAACATGAGCCGCCCCGGACTCTTTCGAAGCCTCGCTTGCGCCGTCGCTCTCGGCGGAGTCGTCGTCGTCACCTCCGCGTGCGACGTCGGGCTGGTGGGCGCCGGTTACCCCGTGGGCTACGGCGAATACCCAGACGGGTGTATCGCCACCACGGACGCGGTGTATTACAACGGCTATCCGAGTTACTGGTGCGGGGGCCTCTGGTACTTCCGCGGCGAGGGGGGACGCTGGGGTCACTACGACCGAGAACCGCCCGGGCTTTACGGGCGCCGCGGGGAGGGGTTTCCTGCGCGACGAACTTACGAGCACGTTTCGCGTCCAGGGGGCCGAGGTGGAGGTGGCGTGGGCCGAGGCGGTCACCGCTGAGGACCTCGCTACGGAGCGCGCAGAGAACGCGAAGCTGGGTCCTGGCGATAAAAGCCACGTAGCTGCTCGTACAGCGCGGGATGCTTCGATCGCAGCGCAACGGGCTGACCGAAGAACGCTTCCGTGACCACCGCGAAGAACTCCGCCGGATTGGTCGCGCCGTACGGATCGAGCGATGTCCGGTGCCCTTCCTGAATGTCCCGGGTCAACTGTTCGTACTCCGCGCCGAGAACTCGCGCCCAAGGGCCGTACATCGCCCGCGCGGGGAGACGGGGCGCCCCGTCGGCGCTCCCGTCCTCTTGATCCAGCGCATGCGCGAACTCGTGGAGAACGACGTTGTGCCGCGGGTCGTGAGCGGCCCGGAGCACCTCGTCCCAAGCGAGCACCAGCGTTCCGTCTTGCCACGACTCGCCCGCGCGAGCGACGTCGTCGACCACGATGCCGCCCGGCCGCGTCTCGACAGGCGCACGGTACGCGGACGGGTACACGAGCACGGACTCGACCGTAGGGAACACGTCGGCGTCGTCCAGGTGGAGAAGGAGAGTGCAGGCCTGACCCGCGATCGTCACACGGATCTCGTCGTTCATTTCGAGACCGCCGCAGCCCTCGAAGTTCTTCTCGGCCACGAAGATCCGAACCGCGTCTTCGAGGGTTTTGTGTTCGCTCGCGTCCAGTCGGGCGACGATCGAAACGTTGCGCTCGAGGATGGCCGTCCACTCTCTAGGAACGGCCGTGTCGGTTAGGTGCGCCCGACGCAGCTTCTTCCACCAACCCATTGAGCCTCCGTCGTGGCGACATCCAAAACACGATTGGCATGTTGCGAATGGGGGACCCCATCGCGCGCGCCGATCCTACATCCAAAGCGGAAGCCGTCGCGGCATCCATCTTGCTCACCGGCAACCATCGGAGACGGGGGCCAGGCGAAAACATCGAGGACCAATGAACAAATACGGGGACCTCCCGACCGACCGGGAAGCATTCGATTCGCTGGCCGAGCTCGCCCTGAACATGCGCTGGTCGTGGAATCACGCGACCGACGATGTGTGGCGGCAGCTCGATCTGGACCTGTGGAAGGCGACGCAAAACCCCTGGATCGTTCTGCAAACCGTGTCGCGTGACAGAATCCAGAGCGCGTGGGAAAACCCCGTATTTCGGAAGAATGTAGACAGCTTGCTCGACCGGAGACGGCTCCAGGCCGACGCACCGGCGTGGTTTCAGACAACGCATCCGCACAGCGCCGTCACCGGCATCGCCTACTTCAGCATGGAATTCATGCTCAGCGAGGCACTGCCCATCTACTCGGGCGGCCTCGGGAACGTCGCCGGCGACCAGCTCAAGGCGACGAGCGATCTCGGCGTGCCCGTGGTCGGGGTGGGAGTGCTCTGGCAGCAGGGGTACTTTCGCCAGGTGATCGCGGAGGACGGGTCGCAGCAGGCCCTCTTTCCGTATAACGATCCTGGACAGCTACCGATCCGCCCTTTGCGGCACGCCAACGGGGAGTGGTTGCGGTTGAAGATAGCCCTGCCGGGGTCCGCCGTCTGGCTGCGCGCCTGGCGCGTGCAGGTCGGCCGAGTAGAGCTTTATCTTCTCGACAGCAACGACGCCGCGAATCCCCCGGCGCATCGGGCGATCACGAGCGAGCTTTACGGGGGCGACCCGGAGATTCGCCTGCAGCAGGAGATCGTGCTCGGCATCGGCGGATGGCGCCTCCTCGTTGCGCTTGGTTTGAGACCCGAAGTTTGTCACCTCAACGAAGGACACGCCGCGCTCGCCGTGCTAGAGCGCGCCCGAAGCTTTATGGAGGAGTCTCGCCAGCCGTTCGACGTCGCGCTGACCGCGACCCGCGCCGGAAACCTGTTCACGACGCACACGGCAGTGGCCGCCGGCTTCGACCGCTTCGCTCCTGACCTCATCCAGCGCTACCTGGGGGCGTACGCTTCCGGGAGCCTAGGCATCACAACCGCCGAATTTCTCGCGCTGGGCCGCCAAGACCCGGCCGACTCGTCCGAGGCGTTCAACATGGCCTACCTCGCGGTCCGCGGGAGCGGGTCGGTCAACGGTGTGAGTCGGCTGCATGGGGAAGTGAGTCGTCACATATTTCGGCCTCTCTTTTCGAGGTGGCCGGAAGAGGAGGTCCCGATCGGCCACGTGACGAACGGCGTGCATATGCCAACGTGGGACTCCGCGCTGGCCGACGACCTCTGGACCGAAGCATGCGGCAAGGATCGATGGCTCGGGACGGCGCAAACCGCTTCCCGCGGGATCCGGCAGGTTGGCGACGCTCGCTTGTGGCAATTCCGAAACGCCGCTCGAGAGTCGCTCGTGCGTTATGTCCGCCGCCGGCTGCCCGAAGAACGGACAGCGTCCGGCGCGTCGCCCGAGGCGATCGAAACGGCAAAGCGCATCTTCGACCCGCGCGCGCTGACCCTCGGTTTCGCGCGCCGCTTCGCGACCTACAAGAGGCCGAACCTCCTTCTCCACGATCGGGCGCGTCTCCTGCGCCTCCTCTCCAACCCGCAGCGTCCCGTTCAGCTCGTCCTCGCGGGCAAGGCCCATCCGCAGGACGCGGCAGGCCAGGCGTTGATCCGCGAATGGATCGAGTTCATTCGAGAGCCCGCGGCGAGCCAGCACATCGTCTTCCTCAGCGACTACGACATGCTGCTCACCGAACATCTCGTCCAGGGAGTCGACGTGTGGATCAACACGCCGCGGCGGCCTTGGGAAGCGAGCGGCACGAGCGGCATGAAAGTGCTCGTGAATGGCGGACTCAATCTATCGGAGTTGGACGGCTGGTGGGCAGAGGCCTATGCGCCCGAAGTTGGATGGGCACTGGGGGACGGCCGTGAGCACGGCGACGACTCGGCCTGGGACGCGGCCGAGGCGGAGGCGCTTTACACGCTGCTCGAAGAGCGCATCGTCCCGGAGTTCTTCGACCGGGACGAGACCGGCATTCCGGCCGCCTGGGTCAGGCGGATGCGCGAGAGCATGGCCAAGCTCACTCCCCAGTACTCGACGTCCCGGACCGTGCACGAGTACACGGAAAAGCATTACCTCCCGGCGGCCGCCCGCTATCGAGCGCGCGTCGCGGGCGGAGGCGAAGTCGCGAAGCGAATCGTCGAATGGCAGCGGCGCCTGAACGGCGAGTGGGGGAAAATACGATTCGGCCCGGTCCAGGTCGACACGAGCGAGGGCCAGCACTGGTTCGAGGCCGTCGTTCGCTTCGACGATCTGAACCCGGACGCGGTGCAGGTCGAGCTCTACGCCGCGGGCCTCCCGGCCGTCGCCCCGGAGCGACGCGAAATGAAGCGCATGCGACAGGCAAGCCCGAGCTCCTACGTCTATGGCGCGACGTTTCCTTCCGCCCGCCCCGCGGCGGACTACACGGCACGTGTCGTGCCCTTCTTCGAAGGCGTCGCGGTGCCGCTCGAGGACGGTCGCGTCCTCTGGCAGCGATGAACCCAGCTCCCCATGCTCGCGGCTCGTTCGTGCCGCAGCGCGGACGGGTCCCTTCTCGGTCGCACGGCTTCGCGGAGAAAAAACAATGATCGAACCTTGTCTGTCGGCCGAGCTACTCCGGAAAATGGATGCCTACTGGCGCGCGGCGAACTATCTGTCGGTCGGGCAGATCTATCTCTACGATAACCCTCTGCTCAAAGAGCCGCTGAAGCTCTCGCACGTCAAGCCGCTCGTGGTCGGACACTGGGGGACCACCCCCGGCCAGAACTTCATTTACGTGCATCTGAATCGGGCGATCAAGAAGCACGACCTCAACATGATCTACATCGCGGGCCCCGGGCACGGGGGCCCGGCGTTGGTCGCGAACACGTACTTGGAAGGGACCTACACCGAGGTCTACCCGAACGTCAGTCAGGACGAAGCCGGACTGAAGAAACTCTTCACGCAGTTCTCTTTTCCCGGGGGGATCTCGAGCCACGTGGCGCCGACCACGCCCGGATCGATCCACGAAGGCGGCGAGCTCGGGTACTCGCTCAGCCACGCCTTCGGAGCCGCGTTCGACAATCCCGAGTTGCTCGTCGCGTGCATCATCGGCGACGGCGAAGCGGAGACGGGACCTCTGGCGACCGCCTGGCAGTCCAACAAGTTCCTGAACGCCGCGCGGGACGGAGCGGTCCTGCCGATCCTTCACCTCAACGGCTACAAGATCAGCAACCCGACCGTCCTCGCGCGCATCGAGCGCGAGGAGCTCGAGCAATTTTTGCGTGGCTGCGGGTGGACGCCGTACTTCGTCGAGGGTCACGAGCCCGAGGCGATGCACGAGCTCATGGCGAGCACGCTCGAGCGGGTCGTCGAAGACATTCGGGGCATCCAGGCCCACGCGCGCGCCACGAGGGGTGCGCCACGCCCGCGCTGGCCGATGATCGTCCTTCGCTCCCCCAAGGGGTGGACGGGACCGAAGGTCGTCGATGGCCTTCCGATCGAGGGGACTTTTCGGGCGCATCAAGTGCCGCTGCTCGTGGACGAGGAACACCCCCAACACGTCGGCCAGCTCGAGAGCTGGATGAAGAGCTACAAGGCCGAAGAGCTCTTCGACAAGACGGGCCGGCTGATCCCGGAACTTGAGGCGCTCGCGCCGACGGGCCTCCGGCGGATGGGGGCCAATCCGCACGCAAACGGCGGCATCTTGCTTCGCGAATTGCGAATGCCCGACTTCCACGCTCACGCGCTGGATATACCGTCACCGGGTGCAGTCGACGGACAGGATACGCTCGTACTCGGCAAGTTCCTTCGCGACGTCACGGAGCTCAACCAAGAGCAGAGAAATTTCCGCGTCTTCGGTCCAGACGAGACACTCTCGAACCTGCTCGGCGCAGTCTTCGAAGTCACCGACCGGCAGTGGGACGCTCGGGAAGCGGAGAACGACGAGTTCTTGGCGCCCGACGGCCGCGTCCTCGACTCGATGCTGAGCGAGCACCAGTGCCAAGGCTGGCTCGAAGGGTATCTCCTGACCGGAAGGCACGGGGTGTTCAATAGTTACGAAGCCTTCATCCGTATCGTCGATTCGATGTTCAGCCAGCACGCCAAGTGGTTGAAAGTCACGGCCGAGCTTCCATGGCGTCGCAAGATCGCGTCGCTCAATTATCTACTCGCGTCCCACGTCTGGCAGCAGGACCACAACGGGTTCACGCACCAGGATCCCGGGTTTCTCGATCACGTCATCAACAAGAAGGCGAGCATCGTCCGCGTTTACCTGCCGCCGGACGCGAACTGCCTCCTTTCGGTATTCGACCACTGCCTGAGGACGCGCCACTACGTCAACGTCGTCGTCGCAGGCAAGCACGCTCTGCCTCAGTGGCTGGCCATGGACGCCGCCGTTGTGCACTGCTCGGAAGGGATCGGCATTTGGCAGTGGGCCAGCAACGACGAAGGTGTCGAGCCCGACGTCGTCATGGCGTGCTGCGGCGACACGCCGACGCTGGAGGTCCTGGCCGCGGTTTCCATCCTTCGGCAGCACCTCCGCAAACTGAAGATCCGCGTGGTCAACGTCGTCGATCTCATGAAGCTGCAGTCGCAGAGCGAGCATCCACACGGGCTGAGCGATACGGACTACGACTCGCTTTTCACCAAGGACAAGCACATCATCTTCGGCTTCCATGGCTATCCATGGCTCGTTCATCGCCTGACCTACCGCCGCACGAACCGAAATCTGCACGTCCGCGGATACAAGGAAGAAGGGACGATCACGACGGCCTTCGACATGAGGGTCCAGAACGATCTGGATCGTTTCCACCTCGTGCAGGACGTGGTCGACCGCTTGCCCCAGCTCGGCGACCAGGGCGCGTACCTGAAGCAGAGAGTTCAGGACAAGCTCATCGAGCACAAGCACTACATCGACAAGCACGGCGAAGACTTGCCCGAGGTCCGCAATTGGCGATGGGGTGCGACGGAACGCTGAGCCGCTGATGGACGAAAGCCGCTCGCTCAATCGTGGGGTCGTCGTCGCGGTGCGCGGCGGCGTCGTGGACGTGCGCTTCGACCAGCGCCTTCCTCCCATCTACTCCGTCTTGCACGCGGAAGAAGACGCCCGCGTCGTCATCGAAGTGTTGTCCCAACTGGACACCCTGCACGTGCGGGGCATTGCCCTCACGACGACGCACGGCCTCGCTCGCGGCATGGAGGTGAAGGACACGGGAGGCCCACTCAAGGCCCCGGTCGGGAAGGCGATTCTATCGCGCATGTTCGACGTCTTCGGGAACGTGATCGATCGCGGGGAACCGCTTTCCGAGGTCGAATGGCGCCCCGTGCATCGGGAACCTCCCTCGCTGGCGCGGCGTTCTACGAAGTCCGAGATCTTCGAGACGGGCATCAAAGTGATCGACGTGCTGGTCCCGCTCGAGCGCGGCGGAAAGGCGGGGCTCTTTGGCGGTGCGGGGGTGGGGAAGACCGTCTTGCTCACCGAGATGATCCACAACATGGTGGGCCACCACGACGGGGTCAGTCTCTTCTGCGGAATCGGCGAACGCTGCCGGGAGGGCGAAGAACTGTATCGAGGAATGAAGGACTCGGGCGTTCTGCCGCGAATGGTGATGGTCTTCGGTCAGATGAACGAGCCGCCGGGCGCTCGCTTCCGTGTCGGGCACGCCGCCCTGACGATGGCCGAGTACTTTCGAGACGACGAGCACCGCGACGTGCTCTTGCTCGTCGACAACATTTTCCGCTTCATCCAGGCGGGCATGGAAGTGTCCGGCCTCATGGGTCAGATGCCGTCGCGTCTAGGGTACCAGCCCACGATGGGCACCGAGCTTTCGAGCTTCGAGGAGCGTATCGCCAATACGAACACCGGCGCGATTACGTCCATTCAGGCGGTCTACGTACCGGCGGACGACTTCACGGACCCGGCGGCCGTCCACGCGTTCTCGCATCTGTCCGCGTCGATCGTCCTCTCGCGCAAGCGAGCGGGCGAAGGACTCTATCCGGCGATCGATCCGCTTCAATCGAGCTCGAAAATGGCGACGCCGGGCATCGTCGGAGAACGGCACTACCGCCTGGCGCAGGAAATGAGGCGAACACTGGCGCAGTACGGGGATTTGAAGGACATCATTGCCATGCTGGGGCTCGAGCAGCTCTCGCCCGAGGATCGCGCGGTGGTGGCGCGCGCTCGCCGTTTGGAGCGCTTTCTCACGCAGCCCTTCTTCACGACCGAGCGGTTCACCGGACTCACGGGCAAGCTCGTGACGCTCGACGAGGCGCTCGACGGATGTGAGCGCATTCTGCGTGACGAATTCAAGGACTACCCCGAGAGCGCGCTCTACATGATCGGGGGGGTCGACGAAGCCAAGGCGAAGCGTTCGGCCGGAGCCCCCGTCGCTACGGCGAAGGCCAAACCAGGTGCCGAGCCACGGCCGCAGAAGCCGGAGCCGCCGCATGCCGGCGTCCCCCATGAATCTTAAGATTCTGGTCCCTTTCGCGATCTTCGCCGAGAAGACGGGCGTGTCGCGCATCGTGGCGGAAACGCAGCGGGGTTCGTTCGGGCTCTTGCCGCACCGGCTCGACTGCGTCGCGGCCCTCACGCCGGGAATTTTGACGTACGAAATCGGAACCGAGGGGGACGTGTACGTGGCCGTGGACGACGGAGTCCTCGTCAAGACCGGCGCGGACGTCCTCGTCTCCGTACGCCGAGCGTTTTCGGGAGCCGACCTCCAACGCCTTCGCCTGGCCGTGGAGCAAAACTTCGTGAAATTGGGAGACCGCGACAAGAGGATGCGGTCGGTCATGGCAAAGCTGGAGGCCGGGCTTCTCCATCGCCTGGTGGCCTTTCGACATGAGTGACGATCGGTCCCCGAAGCGAGCGCGGACCCTCGCCGAGGAGGTCGGGGCGAAGGCGGCACGCAAGCTCGGGGCGCAGCGGCACCCGGCGCAGGTGTGGCTCGGTCTGGGCATGATGGGCCTCATCGGCTGGTCGGTCGCGATTCCCACGTTGCTCGGCGCCGCGCTCGGGCTCTGGTTGGACGACCGGTTCTCGGGCCACTCGTGGACGCTCGCGCTGCTCGTGGCCGGCCTCGTCCTCGGATGTCTCAACGCTTGGCACTGGGTGGCCGCGCAAGACAAGGCCATGAGCGAGCCTCGGGAGGACCACGATGAATGAAGCGGCGGCGCTGGTACTCGCCGGGGTGACGGGCGCGCTTCTCGGTGGGCTCTACTACGGCGGGCTTTGGCTCACGGTCCGCACGGCGGTCACGTCGAAGCACGCCGCGCTGCAGTTTCTCGCGAGCACTCTCCTGCGAACGGTCCTCGCCGTGTCCGGCTTCTTCTTCGTTTCGCGCGCGCACTGGGAGCGGCTGGCGCCATGTCTCGTGGGGTTCTTTCTGGCGAGCGTGGCCTTCACGCGGTGGGCGCCGGCGCCGATCGCAAAGCCGAGTCATCGCGCGGAGGGGGCCACCGATGCGTCTCAGTCCTGATCAGCACATTTTCTGGCAATACGCTTTCCTCAAGCTCAACGCGACCATCCTGTTCACTTGGGCACTGATGCTCTTCTTGGTCGTGGGCGCGCGCCTGATCACCCGCCACTTGTCGACGGACGCGAAGCGCTCTCGCTGGCAGAACCTCGTCGAGATCATCGTTACGGGCATCGATAGCCAAATCGAGCAAGTCGGGCTGCCGCACCCGGAGAAGTACCTCGCGTTTCTCGGGACGCTCTTCGTTTTCGTCGCCACGTCCGCCCTGTGCACGATCATTCCTGGCTTCGAGCCGCCCACGGGATCGCTCTCGACCACGA